>NZ_QUGE01000029.1:21654-25894 GCF_003478825.1 Peptoclostridium sp. AF21-18 | reverse complement strand
CACCCTTCGAGATATTTTATGATAAACTGTTGCACTTAGCTTGACAATTCGCCTTAATAAAAAATCCACTTTAGTATACCAGTGGATATATCTTAAATATAGTTATATAATATTATATTTAGGAGTTGTATCTATTATTTTTAATTTATTAATCATTCTATATAAATTTATCATAAATCTAACTCCTTTCTTGTTTTATTAAATTTAATAGTAACATAAATAATATTCACTGTAAAGTATATCGAAGTTCACAATATATAACAATTGCGAACCTCATTATATTATACAAAACATTCTATTATTTTCCAATTATAAAATAGTTTAATTAATTTGGAGTAAAGTTTCTTATTTTAAGTTAACTCAATAAATCTATTTCTAATAGTGTTTCTAGTTATACATGTATCCTTAGTAGCTACATTCACTAACATATCTTTAATTCTGTCATTCTTTTTATTCTTCTTACTTAGTTGTAGAAATTTAAACCAAGCCAAATAATTATTGATATATTTTGTAGATACGCCATTAAAAGTCATTAACCATCTCTTAAAGCTACTGTGAAGAGCATTTATATGCTGTAAATGATAAACAGTGTCTATCATTGATTTTCCCCTAGGAACTTGCTTTAATTCTATATTCAACTTGTCCTTTATTCCCACATATGATTTATGTGAATCTACGCAAAAAGTAGCCCCTTCGCATATTTTATTATCAAAGAAATTAACTATTTGATTTGTTGTAATTCTACCATTACAAACTGCACCCATAAGGATATTTCCTTTTCTATCAATCGCTGTCTCTATACAAATTTGCTCTTTTGATATTCCTCTTTTATTCTTATCATTTTTACCTTTACCTCTTTTTCTAGGGTTTCTAGGCATTACAAATGTAGTACTTTTAGAATGATTACCTTTAAAAGACTCCTTAATAAAGCATTCATCTACTTCTACTATTCCTTCAACTTTGTCATTTTTTAATGATAGATTAATTACATCAAGTATTCTATGACGCATGTAAAAAGAGGTTTTAACACCTACACCAACTTCTTCAGCACATTTTCTTATAGAAAGCCCTAATATCATTAACACACAGTATTTTAGCCATTTATCTAAGCCTAATTTTGTATTAGAAAATGTAGACATAGTAAACTCATCAAAACTTGTACGACAACGTTTACAGATATATCTTTGTCTTCCGTTAGACTTTCCATTTTTATTTACATCTTTACATTGACATTTTGGACATTCATATCCCTTGGAAAATCTACCTTCTTTAACATTATCTCTAATTTCAGAAGAATTAAATATAGTACTTAATACTTCTTGTGCTACTGAAATTAATTCTGTAAGCTCATTCTTTTTTAAATCTTTTATTATAGCTTTTATATCCTTTTTTGACATAATATTAGATATCCTTTCTGTGAATTAGCTGAAGCGTAGTTTATGTCTATATTATAACCTATTTTGTATATAATTAATCACAAAGTTAGCTAACATAGCCTTTTATTTTAAAATTCAAATGAAATACTTTCTAAAATAATCTGAATATATAGTAAAAATCTATATCAAATGATATAATTAAAGAGATTAGAGTGATACTGTTGTTATTTAAACATAAAAAATATTAATAAAGAAAAAATTTAGGAGATATTTAGGAAAAATGAAAATAGATAATATAAGAGAATATAAATCAAAAGATTTGGATAATATAATGGAAATTTGGGTAAATACCAACATAGAGGCTCACAATTTTATCGATGAAAATTATTGGAGAAATAATTTTGATATGGTAAAAGAGATGATGCCTAGTGCCGAGCTATATGTATTTGAGGAAGACGGAGAAATTAAAGGGTTTGTAGGTCTTATGGAAAATTATATAGCCGGAATATTTGTGAAAGGTAATAATAAATCTAAAGGTATAGGAAAAAGTCTTTTAGATTTTATCAAAGAGAAAAGAGAAGAACTAAATCTTAGTGTTTACGAGAAAAATACGAGGGCAATAGAATTTTATAAAAGGGAAGGATTCGTTGTTGTAGATAAAAATATAGAAGAGGACAACGATGAGGTAGAATTTTTAATGTCTTGGAGCAAGTAAGTTTTATAATTATTAAATTTGGTTTTAATTTTAAATGGTAAGGGGAAAGTTTCAATGTATTTTAATTATAGAGGAATAAATATTCATTACGAATGTATAGGAGAAGGTATCCCATTTTTCATGATTCATGGGTTTGAATGTGATAAAGAGCTTATGAAGGGCTGCATGGAGCCAGTTATGGAAAAATATGATGGATACAAAAGAATATATATAGATTTACCAGGAATGGGTAAATCAGAGTCTGCAAGTTGGATAAGCTCATCAAACTCTATCTTGGATATGCTTTGCGAGTTTATTTCTGTAATAGTTGCTGGAGAAAAATTTATGATTGCTGGAGAATCTTATGGAGGATATCTTACAAGAGGGATATTGTCTAGATTTACGGACAGAGTATATGGAATGTTTTTAATATGTCCACTTATACTGTCAGATTATAGTAAAATGGATATAAGCAGAAGCAACCTAAAATTTATGGATGATAAATTCTATGAAGAAAATAAAGATGATGAAGATTTTAAGGAATTTATGAAAAATGCTGTAATAGTAAATGAGTACACATATGAAAGATATAAGAATGAAATATTATGTGGGTTGAAAATAGCTGATTCTAAATTCTTAAATCAGCTTAGTAGAAATTACCGGTTCCCATTTGATGTTGATGAAAAAGTACAGAATATGAGATTTGATCAGCCAGTTACGATACTATGTGGAAGACAGGATAACAGTGTTGGTTATAGAGATTTATTAAAAATTTCAGAAGACTACAAAAGATGCAGTATTTCTGTTGTGGATATGGCTGGGCACAATTTACAAATAGAAAGACCGGAAGTATTTAATCTGGAACTACAGGATTTTTTAAAGAGAGTAGATATAGAAATAGAAGAGCAGAAAGCTAAAAAAGAAGGGGACTACTCTAATATGAAATATTCTAAACATAGAAGATAGATTGATTTAAAAAGCTATTAATTTGAAAGAGGTGATAGATTTGAAAGCTAAAGAAATTTCGATTTTAAAAATGTATAGAAAATATAGTGAAAATAGAGAACTTCTTTCAGATTGGACTAAAAGTTGGATTGAAAGATATAAATATATAGTAGTAGATGAGTTTGGCGATAGAGTAAAGTTTATTGGAATTCAGGGAAGCCGAGCTAGAAATGAAGCAAGAGAAACTAGTGACATAGATGTCGTTATGATTCTAGATAAGATGGAATTTGAAGATTTAGTTAGATATGAGAATTGTGTTAAAAACATAGAAAATAGAGATATTTTATGCGGTTTTGTATCTGGATATGATGAGATAAGTAATTGGAATAAGTGTGAATTATTCCAGTTCTGTATAGACACGGTTTCGATTTATGGTAGTTTAGATGAAATAATAGAAAAGGTGACTTTAGAGGATATAGATAAATCAGTAAGGGATAGTGCCTGTATGATTTATCATTCTGCTGCACATAATTATCTTCATGCTAAGGATATAGAGATGTTAAAAGATCTTTATAAAATGACTTTCTTTACAATCCAGGCTAAATTATTCTTAGATGAGGGGATATATCTTAGAAGAAAGTCTAATTTTGAGGAAGTTAGAGATGTTTGTTCTAATTATGAAAAAAATATAATGGGTATTAGTATTGGAAAAGTCGATATAGATAAAAATAACTTTGGTGAAAAATCTAAGTTATTGATTGATTTTGCTAGAGAGATTATAAATTCTATAGAATAAGATATTTAAACCTAAAAGGGGTGATAGATATGGAAATAATGGGCTTTGTTATTTGGGTAATCTGTGGATTGTTATTTGTAGGGATAGGAATTTACGATCATATGTCTAAGAAACAAGTAGGATTCTGGGCGAATATTGAAATTCCAGAAATTGAAGATGTTAGAGGATTTAATAAAGCAGTTGGAAGATTATTTATCATTTATGGAGTAGTGTTTATTTTGATAGGGATTCCACTTATTCCAAGTATTTTCTATAAGAATATGCTTTTGGTATTTATTCCTATTATTGGGACTATTTTTGAAACAATTTGGCTTATGGTCTATTTTGTTATGAAGATAGAGAAGGATTACTATCCTAAGAAGGTTTATAAAAAGAGATAAATCAAAATTTACCGAATATCTATTTTAAGAGCAGCAAAGAGTATATAGA
>NZ_QUGE01000029.1:0-21644 GCF_003478825.1 Peptoclostridium sp. AF21-18 | reverse complement strand
TTACCGAATATCTATTTTAAGAGCAGCAAAGAGTATATAGACAAAATCTTCTCCAGGCTTCGACGTGTGTGTGAGTAATATATTTTGTTGTATTTAAAATATGAACTGCTACCCGTAGAGTGGACTGTCAAAATAAATAAAAGTTAAATTTATCATCCAGCAAGGTATTTTCCTTGCTGGATATTTTTATTCCTAAGGAAATTATAATAATTTAAAACTGTGGAAAACTTATGTACAATAGTAATATGAATGTATTGAAAAAACAAAAAGATGAAAAAATCATTAAGAAAATATTAAAAAATCACTTTGAAGAATTCAAACTAAAATATTGGAATAAAGTTAGAAGAGAAATGAGGGATCAGATAGAAAATACTGTAATAAAGGCTTTAAATTGTGGAAATATAGAAAAAGGATATATAAAACATAAATGTATAGACTGTGGAGAGGAGTATATTCAAGGGTTCACTTGTAAAAGTAAGTTTTGCACAAAGTGTGGAAGAAAATATTCTATGGAATGGGCAGAAAAACAGGTAGAAAATATTCTTGATGTTTCTCATAGACATGCAGTTTTCACAATTCCAGAGGAGTTAAGAGTCTATTTCTACAGAAAGCGAGAGCTTTTAAAAGATTTACAAGATGCTACATATAAGGTATTAGATAGTTTTCATAAAAAGAAAACAAAGGGAGATTATGAATTAGGGGTAATTGCTGTAGTACACACTTTTGGTGGAGATTTAAAATGGAATCCTCACATACATGCCTTATACACCGAAGGTGGAATAGATAGAAATAATAAGTGGTTTAAAAAATTAGATTTCATACCGTATACATATATGAAAAAAGTATGGCGAAAGTTGGTACTAGATATAATAAAAAACAACTTTAGAGATAGAAAAACTAGAAATTTGATAAATAAGTTATATAAGAAAGAATTCTATGTAAATGCAGAAAGACGTTTAACTAATATAAAACAGGCAACTCAATATATAGGTAGATATTTGGCTAGACCAGCTATCGCTGAGTATAGAATAATTAATTACGATGGGAAAAATGTAACTTACTGGTATGAAAACAAAAAACCTAAGGGAAAAAGAGAAATAACTGTAAATGTATTAGAATTTATAGGTAAAATAACCCAACATATTCACCCGAAGGGTTTTAGAGTTGCAAGAAGATACGGTCTATATTCAAGAGTAAAAAATAAATTAAGCATAGAAATATTGAAATTATATAATTTTATGAGACACAGAAATATATCTAAGCTGATAAAAAAGAAGAATACAGTAAAGAAAAATTTTAAAGATAGATTAATAGAATCATTTGGAGTAAATCCTTATATTTGTAAAAAGTGTGGAAAAGACATGATTCTATGGGAAATATGGCATTATAAATATGGATTAATATATAATGTACTAGATAAATCAAATTATAAAAGAATAATCTACGAAGAAATTATAGAAAAAGAAATTTCTTTGAATACAACAACACAAATAGAATTATTTTAAAAGTCTATTAAATAGGCTAGCTTTGCTATACTCAAATATAAATAATAGTGTATAATTAGTGTAATTAAAATTATTAGGAGAAATAGTATGCTAAAAGAATTAGAAGAAATGAGTAAAGGACAAAAGTTATACAATTATGAATGTAAGTCTTGTGGATTTGAAAAAGGAGTACCAGAATTTATATTAGAAGAACTAAGACAAGATGCATTCTTTTCATTGGGAGCGATAGCTTCGCTAAATGAAAAAAATATGCCAGAATTAATTTGTCCTAATTGTGGAGCTAAATTTGAATACAAAAAAACTGACGACCGTTAGGTGTCAGTTAAAGGTACTGTCACAAGAACACCTTTTAAAGGTGTTCTGTGGCAGTATTTTTTATTTTTGATAAGCGGTTTCCAATGTATACAGATATTTAGAATTATAGTATAATTAATAACGTCGCTTTTAAAAGAGATTAACATGTTGAAAAGTAGGAAAAATTTTGGAAAAATGTTGATATCTTGAGGAAAAGTGGATAACTACAAAGATATACCGGCAGCTAAGTGCGCTGGATATATAGGAGGACAAAATGATAAATTTAATAAGAATTATACTACTATCATTTACTGGAATGCAGGGATTTTTAATGATTAGCGATTATTCTAAAGCTAAAAGAGAAAATCGACTAGAAGATGAAAGCTGTGTAAAAGCCGGAATAGCAGGGATGGTAGGTAACTTTTTCGACACATTGGGGGTAAGTTCCTTTGCTGTCATAATAGCTATGGGAAAAGCTATGAAGATGAAATTTAAGGATAAAGAGCTCCCAGCAATGCTAAACATATCTTGTGCTATACCAAATATAACGGAAGCACTGATATTTTTAACAGCTATAGAGGTAGATCCAACAACACTTGTGTCTATGTTAATAGCTGCAGGAATGGGATCTTACATTGGAGCAGGAATTGTAGAAAAACTAGACGAAAAGAAAATACAGCTTGCTATGGGAATAGCACTATTTATAACTGCGAGTGTAATATTTATGGGACTTCCATGGGTAAATCTTCTTCCAGTTGGAGGAGAAAGCATAGGTCTTTACGGTTCAAAACTATTCATAGGAGTAACATTAAACTTCATATACGGAGCATTAATGACAGCAGGAATAGGACTATATGCACCATGTATGGCAACTACATATATACTTGGAATGTCACCAAAATGTGCATTCCCAATAATGATGGGATCATGTGCGGTACTTATGCCAATAGCGAGCACTAGATTTATAAAAGATGGGCACTATCCAAGAAAAACATCACTATGGATAACAATAGGTGGTGTTGTAGGAGTATTTGCTGCAGCATATATATTTAACTCAATGCCAATGAATATGGTAAAAGTATTATGTGTATTTGTAATATACTACACATCTTATGGAATGCTAAAAAAAGCATTAAAAAGAGAAGAAAATAAATTAATAGAAGCATAAATAAATTAATAAAGATAGATATCTTGTTGTAAAGATATCTATTTTTTTATTACATAAAAAAACGAATAAATTATAATATTACTTAAAAAATATTAATATATAAAAATAGACTAAAATTATATAAAAATACACAAATATAGAAAAAATAAATAAAAATAGAAAATAAATTAAAATAATAAAATAAAAATAGCGAGCAGAATATTTTGATAAATAGTATAAATTTATTGATAATACTTCTATTATAGAAGAAGTATATAGAAAAGGTTAAAAAAGTAGCAAAAAAATACGTTTATTCTATACAAAAAAAGCATAAAAATTTGTGATTATGTAAATTAAACAAGCTATTTACAGTAAAAATAGCGCAATTTTATTCATAAATGATATAAATTATGTAAAAAATAATTTAATTAATATAAAAACACAATCATTTCAAGTTGAAATTAATTTATGCCAAATTAACTATATTGACACTTTAAAAAATATAGTTAAAATTATAAGATGTAAGGATAAGAAATTAGCTAATTTTTGTACAAGTAAAAATAATTTTAGTGAAAATTTAAACTAAAACAGTAGGTTTAGAGTAAGGGGAGCAAACACAAAATGGTAAATGCAATAAGAATAGTTTTTGTAGTACTGACAATAGCATATCTATCAGTGCTATTAAGAGATTTTAAACGTGCAAAGGATACAGGACTTTTAGAAAAAGAAGAAGAAGGCTTTGGAAAAGCTGGAATAATAGGATTTATAGCAAACTTCGCAGATACTTTAGGGATTGGAGCATTTGCACCAATAGTTGCTATGTCAAAATTTACAAAAATGAAAATACACAATAAAGAAATACCAGCAATGTTAAACATAGGATGTTGTGCATCAGTAATGACAGAAGCATTTATATTTACAACAACAATAAAAGTAGATCCAACTACACTTATTGTTATGCTAGCAGCTGCTGGACTTGGTTCATATATAGGAGCAGGTATAATATCAAAAATGGACGAAAGAAAAGTTCAGCTAGTAATGGGAATAGCATTATTCATAACAGCTATATTAATGTTCCTAGGATTACCATGGATAGACTTGATGCCAGGTGGCGGAAATGAAATAGGATTAACAGGAACAAAACTAATAATAGGTGCTGTAGGAAACTTCATATTAGGAGCGCTAATGACAGCAGGAATAGGATTATATGCACCATGTATGGCGCTAGTATACTTCCTTGGAATGTCAGCAAAAGTTGCATATCCAATAATGATGGGATCTTGTGCAGTACTTATGCCAGTAGCTAGTATAAGATTTATAAAAGAAGGCAACTACCCAAGAAAAGCTACATTAGGAATAGTAATATGTGGAGCTATCGGGGTTGTACTAGCAGCAACTTTAGTTAAAAACCTACCTATGGATATAATGAAAGCCATAGTAGTTGTAGTAATACTTTACACTTCTTACAGCATGTTAGCACCACTTGCTAAAGCTAGAAAAGCTAAATTAGCAGAAGGAAATGTAACAGGAGTAGTAAACGAATAGAATTATAAAAACAATAAACCTTATATAAAATTGTAAATGACTGAAATATTTTATAATAACTTTAAAATCAAGAATGTGTCGCGTACTTTCCCAAAATATAGAAAGTATGCGGCACATTTTTATTTTTTGTCAGGAAAACATTTCTTAAATTCATTTCAATTAAAAAAATATATAATAATAAAAATCACTCAAAAATAATAAAAAAATAAATATTAAAAAGTATCGAAATACTTCAAAAAAACGATTTTTACAACGTAAATAATAATATAAAATTATGAATAAAATATTGCAAAGAATAAAAAGTTTGTTTACTAAATAACTCGAATTTATAGATACATAAATATTACTTATGTTTAAAAAGTGAAGATAAAATGAAATTATTCAGAAAAATTAAAATAATATAAAAAATAATTAAAAATATTACAAATAAATGGTGATTATATTAATATAATAAATAAAAATTGTCTAAAAAAGAAATAAAATATTGCAAAAGATAAAGATGCTTGTTATAATAATAACTTGAAAAGGGAAAACAATATCTACAGGTTTAAGCAATTGATAATAAAAAGCTATAAAACCTGTAAAAAAGGAAAATTTGCTTGAGTAAATTAAATTTATATTAGTAAAAAAAGAGAAATAAACCGAGAACAAAAAACAAACTAAAAAATTAAAAAAGGAGAATTAAAATGGCAACTCTAATAAGAATAATGTTAATCGGATTTACATCTATGTTCGCTGTAGTTTTTGGTAAAGATTTCAAAAAGACTAAAGACGCAAATCAGCTAGAAAACGAAAGTTTCAAAAAATCAGGAGCAATAGGATTTGTAGCTAACTTTGCAGATACTCTAGGAATAGGTTCTTTCGCAATAGTTGTAGCTATGTCAAAAGCATTAAAATTAAATGTAAAAGACAAACACATACCAGGGATGCTTAACGTATCATGTACAATACCAGCAGTTTTAGAAGCGCTTATATTCATAACATCAGTAAAAGTTGATCCAATAACACTTTTATCACTTCTAATAGCAGCTGCAGCAGGTTCTGTAATAGGAGCTAAAATAATATCAAAACTTGACGAATCAATAGTTCAGATAGTTATGGGTGTAGCTTTATTTATAACAGGTATAGTAATGTTCTGCGGATTACCATGGATAAGCTTAATGCCAGGTGGTGGAACTGCATTAGGATTAAACGGAACAAAATTAATAATAGGTATAGTTGGTAACTTCATACTTGGAGCACTTATGACAGCAGGAATCGGACTATATGCACCATGTATGGCAATGCTTTACCTTTTAGGAATGTCAGAAAGAGCTGCATACCCAATAATGATGGGATCTTGTGCGATGTTACTTCCATTCTCAGGTATGGAATTCATAAAAGAAGGACAGTATCCAAGAAAATCTTCACTAGGAATAACTATAGGTGGTATATTTGGTGTATTCATAGCAGCATTCATAGTTAAGAGTCTACCAATAAACATACTAAAAGTTTTAGTAATATGTGTAATATTCTACACAGCAACAACAATGTTAAAAGCAGGTTTAACAAAATTAAAAGAAAACAGAGCTGGAAGTATGGATTTAAATGTAGACTAGTATAAAAATTAATATATATTTATTGTGGAAAAGAGGGCTTTTGCGTTAATGCAAAGGTCCTTTTTTGAATTTAAAAAATACTGAAAAATCAAGCAATATCTTTTTATTTTTAAATCAAAAAAAGTATTGAATAGTTGATGGTTTGGGACTATAATCTATCATATGGAAGAAAATTAAATTAGGTTATTACACTTTATGTCCTTTATGATAAAGGATAGCTATTTTTTGGAGTCCTTATTATATAAGGGCTATTTATTATTAATATTTTAAAAAGGGTTAAAGAGGTGAATGTTGTGAAAAAAGTATTATTTCATTTAGCTGATGAAGATGAAAAGCTTAGCGGCAATGGAATTGATTTTCTTTTAAACCATCTTGACTACAGTATAGGTGAAAAAGTACTACTTGTAGGAGATATCGGGCGTTTAGGGAAAGAGCTAAGATTAAGTGGCTTAAACGTAACAATACTTGAAGATTCAGATTATGAAGATATGTGCTATTCTCTAGTGCACAATGAAAACTGCAATTTTGTAAAAGGAAAATTAGAATATCTTCCTTTTGAAGACAATTATTTTAGCAAGGTTATTGTTCTTGAACAGTTTAACCATACTAGCAACTATGAAAAGGCGTCTTCAGAAATAAGTAGGGTTCTAAAAAATAATGGAGATCTTATACTTGAAGATCTTAATATGGATAATATAAAAAATAAGATGAAATATTTAAAGAGAAGAATATGTGGCCTTTGTGCAAATCACTGCAATCCAAGTGATATAAAGAGAATATTCTCTAATTTAAGATTTGATGGGGTAATGGAAGATTTCGAAAGCAAGAAATATGTTTATGTAGCTAGAAAGAGAATGTTATAATTCTTATAGCGATAAATATAAAAAGCAACATTAACAGAATGTAAAAAATATAATAGAATGATATAATTAATAGGTCTGGCATTTTATGCCAGACCTATTTTAGAATAGGGAGATGATTTTTTGATAAACTACGAGATAGTATTTGTCGTTCTTCTGTTTATGGTTCTTGTATCAATTCAGTTTACGTTGAACAAAATTTACGTAGAATTGAAGGATATTAAGAGAATGATGAAGAACAAGGAACTAGAAGAAATAACAGAAAAGGAAAAGAAGTTTGACTCATTTAGATTTTAAATTTATAGATATAAAGTTATTTGAATTTAAGACTCACAATTTTAGAAAGGATAGGTAATTGTTATGAAGATTGAGCTAGCTTATATAAAAAACGATATACAAAATATAGCAGATGCAATAGAAACTGTATTAAAAATAGATGTAACAATAGTAGACGAAAATCTTATCAGAATTGCGGGTACTGGGAAATATATAAGTAAGATTGGCGAGCAAATAGACGGATATGCTTTTAAGAAGTCACTACAAGGCGGAGAGGTGATAGTTATAGATAATCCAAAAGTTAGCCCTATTTGCAAGGAGTGTTGTAGAGCGGGAAATTGTAACGAATTTGGGGAAATATGTTGTCCTATAGTCTGTGACGGGAAATCTTATGGTGTGATAGGCCTTATAGCATTCTCTGAGGAGCAGAGAAAGATAATTGAAACTAATAGCGATGGAATGGTGAATTTCCTTACGAGAATGGCAGATTTATTGTCTGGGAAATTAAAAGCAGCTATAAAATCTTACGAACTCGATATTGAAAAGAAGAAGCTTGAGACTTTGGTAGATGGTATGGATAAGTCTGTAGTGTCTATAGATGTCGATGGCAGAATTGATAGATACAATCTTAAGTTTAAAAAGATGTTCAATATAAAGGACGATATTACAGGGAAGATTATTTTTGATATTTTTAAATTTATCAAAATTCCAGATAAGTATAGAAAGGGTCACTCTTTTAGTGCAAGCTTTAACTACAAGGGTGGAGGAAAGTCTATTAAAGGTATCTACAATATGAGTAGGATTGAGCTTAATGGCGAGATTAAGGGCTATGTTATAGACTTTACCGATAAAAAAGAAGCTATTAAAAACTACAACAAGATGAATAAAGATAGAAGTATAATGATTGATAATATAATCGGTGAAAGTGAAGCTATTAAAAAGGTCAAGAAAGAGACGATTATGGCAGCTCAATCTGTGTCTACGGTTCTTATAACTGGGGAGAGTGGGACAGGTAAGGAGCTGTTTGCCAGAGCAATACACAATCACAGCAAAAGAGCTGAGTATCCATTTATCGCAGTAAACTGTGCAGCTATTCCAGATAATTTGCTAGAAAGTGAGTTATTTGGATACGAGGAAGGTGCATTTACCGGTGCTAGAAAAGGTGGAAAACTTGGTATGTTTGAAATTGCCCACAAGGGAAGCTTGTTTTTAGATGAGATTGGGGATATGAGCTTGCATCTTCAGTCAAAGCTTCTTAGAGTGCTTCAGGAGAAAGAAGTGAATAAAATTGGTGCGAAGTCTAATATTGAAATAGATGTTAGGATAATTGCAGCTACAAATAAGGATCTTGAGAGTATGGTTAAAGAGGGTACGTTTAGGGAGGATTTATACTACAGGCTAAATGTAATCCCTATAAAGCTGCCTAGTCTTTCTCAGAGAAAGGGAGATATTCCGCTTCTTATAGATTATATGATTAGAGAGTATTCTGTGAAGCTTGAGAAAAATGTCGAGGGAATTGATGAGGTTGCGTTGGATAGGATGCAAAAGTACGGTTGGCCAGGAAATGTTAGAGAGCTTCAAAATAGTATTGAGTATAGTGTAAATATGGCTCAGGGTAGCGAGATTACAGTCGATGTTCTTCCAAAGTCTATTCTGGAGTATGAGGAGAAGTTTGAGGAAGATGAGACTTCTGCTATAGAAACGTTAGAGGATCTTGAAAAGAGAGAGATACAGAAGGCGTTGAAAAGATATGGAGTATATAAAAAAGACAAAGAATTGGCAGCAAAGGCCCTAGGAATATCGAGGGCAACTCTTTATAGAAAAATTGAAAAGTATGGAATTAAGTAACGAAGAATGAATATAATAATTCACTCTCCAGACTCAGTCATCACAAGGGTATCTCATCAGAGATGAAATACCGCAGTGATGACTTCATATTGTCGAGTGAGATTATTATATTTCATTCTTATGTATACTAATTCCATAAGTTTTCAATTTTATCTATAAAGAAGTTGACCTTTGGAAAGAGATGAAGTTGGAGAAGTTTGTTTTTTAGGTTAATATGAGAGTAGTTTTAGAGCAGTTTGTTTATATTTATATATATTCTCATTTTGAGATTATTTCTCAAAATGAGATTTTTTTATGCCTAAAATGAGAAAAAAATATTTTTGAAAAGTTGATAATAAATATTTTTGAGATGATAATATAAAAAAATAATAGGTTTAAAGCTAGTTATATAGCCAAGTGTAAAGTTTTATGAAAATATTTTTTGAACTTTGGCACGATATATGCTTATTATATATGGCGTGGAAAGGGTTATTAGATAATCCAAATGTATGAACAGAAATTTATTTAGAACTATTTAGAAATTTGCTATTGAAATACGAGAGATATTAGATTATATGGAGGGTGTACGATGAGAGATATAAGAAATGAATTAGTTGAAATGTTAAGAAATGAAGTTAAGCCAGCAGTTGGATGTACAGAACCAGTTGCATTAGCTTTAGCTTGTGCAAAAGCTAAGGAACTTTTAGGTGAAGAAGTTATAGATAATAAGATGTTAGTAAGTAACAATATATTCAAAAATGGAATGGGTGTTGGTATACCAGGAAGTAAGATATTAGGATTAAAAGTTGCAGCTTGTATGGGTATAGTTGGTGGAAAATCTGCGGACGGATTAAGCGTTCTTGAAGGTTTAACTGAAGAAGAAGTTAGAGAATCAGAAAAATATTTAGAAGAACATACTATATCAGTAGAGCCAACTGAATCAGCTGATAAGATATACTTAGAAGTTATGTTAAAAGGTGCTAATCATGAAGTATTAGTTAAGATAAGAGGAAGACACGATAACTTTACATATCTTGCAAAAGATGGAGAAGTTATATTAGATAATGAACCAAAAGAAGTAAGTTCAACAGAAAATGTAAAAGAAGAAAGAAAAGAAACTTTAATGGACAATGCTACAGTTGCTGAAATAGTTGACAATGTAGAAAAAATGGACTTTGAAGATATAAAATTCCTTCTTGATGGTATAACAATGAACAGAGCTATGGCAGAAGTTGGTTTAAGAGAAAAAACTGGTGTTGGTACTGGTTTCGGAATTAAAGAAGCTATAAAAGCTGGAGAATTAGGTGATGACCTTGTAAACTACGCAATGATGCTTACATCAGCAGCTTCAGATGCTAGAATGTCAGGTGTTAAGATGCCAGTTATGAGTTCAAACGGAAGTGGTAACCACGGTTTAACAGCAATACTTCCAATAGCTGCATACAACGAAAGAAATCCTCAGAGCGATGAAAGAGTTGCTAGAGCTTTAGCAATATCTCATTTAATAACTGCATACATCAAAAACTTCACAGGTAGATTATCTCCAATGTGTGGATGTGGTGTTGCAGCAGCAATAGGATGTACAGCAGGTCTTTCTTGGTTAATGGACGCTGAACAGTCTCAGATAGAAGGAGCTATGGAAAATATGATAGCTAACTTAAGTGGTATGATATGTGACGGTGCAAAACCAGGATGTGCTTGTAAATTAGCTACTGCATCTTCTGCAGCAGTTCAGAATGCTATACTTGCTAAGAGAGGATGTATAGTTCCAGGACTTAATGGTATAGTTGGTAGATCTGTTGATGAAAGTGTTAGAGCATTAGGATGCGTTGGAGATGAAGGAATGTCTGTAACTGACAACGTAATACTTGATGTTATGAATGAAATGAATAAATAAGCCTTTAAATAATCTTAAAATATAATTTTTCAAAAATGCCGTATCGATTTTCGATGCGGTATTTTTATTTTGTGAGGTGTGCGATAGAAACAACCTTCTCTCCAGACTCAGTCATTACAAGGGTATATCATCAGAGATGAAATACCGCAGTGCTGCCTTCGTATTGTCGAGTGAGGTTGTTTTCTATTGCACACTTTTTGTAAAAATAGCAATCGAAAATCGATGTCGGATGCTTTTGAAATTATGTTTGTAAGAATTATTAAAGGCTTATTTTGCGTGGGGAAGTATATGACAAAAAAAGTAAAAAACCACCAAACTATTGGACGTAGTGGTGGTTTTACTATTACTTTAAAACTTAGTTTTAAAAGAGAAAAATAACCTAGCTACCTTCTAAAAGTTATTCTTATCTCTTTTTATATTGTACCATATTAAAAAAATTGAGATACCTTTTGAAAGATTTTTAACTTTAAAATATTACTAGGGAGATGATATTTGTTAAGTTATAGATTTGAATTTAATAGATATGGAAGTTAAGAGAAGGATGAATAAAAGAAAATAAATTATGATGGATACTGTGTCAATTACGACACAGTATTTTTTTTACTATTTTTTACATCTTTCTATTAACCTAAATACGTTTTATAATAGATAATAGTAGATTGCAATAAAAAATACTTATAAATAAAAATAAAAGGATAAAATTAAAATATTTTAATTACAGAAAACGATTAATCAAATAAGGAGTAAGTTCATGAAGCAAAAAATTATAAATAATAGGCAGTATGGTCTAATCGGGGATTGTATCAAAGAAAATATAGAAAATGGATCTAAGTTATCTATTACATCTGCATACTTTACTCTATATGCTTTTGAGGAATTAAAAGAAGAGTTTTCTAAGATAGAGGAGCTTAGATTTATTTTTGGAAGACCTACATTTATAGAGAATAGTAATGTAAAAATACAGGATAGAATTAGAAAACATGAAAGAGAAATATGGGGATTAGAAGAAGAAAGAAAGTATAAAAATGACTTAAATCAGGCTTATATAGCTAGAGAAATGGCTAAATTTATAAAAAATAAAGCTAAAATAAAATCTGTAATATCAAAACCTAATAATGGAAATGTTTATCATATTGAAAACAAAGAAAAAGATGATGCGGTAATAATGGGGCCATTTGGCTTATCGTCTCCAGGGCTAGGATATGTAAATTCAAATGAATTTGGGGAAAGTAATTATACTGATGAAAAGAAAATTACAGATGCTATAAAAAATGAATTTGATAAAGTCTGGAATAATGAAGAAATGCTAAAAGATGTAAAGAGAGATATGTTAAATAAAATAAAATTGTTATATAAAGATAATTCATCAGAATACCTATACTTTGTAACACTTTACAGAATATTTGAGGCATTTTTAGAAGAAAATGAAAAGAAAGATGTAATTCAGGGAAGAACTGGATTTAAAGATACAGTTGTATGGAATAAGCTTTATGATTTCCAGAAGGACGGAGTTGTAGGAGCTATAAATAAAATAGAAAAATTTGGTGGATGTATAATTGCAGATAGTGTTGGGCTTGGTAAGACATTTGAAGCACTTGCAATAATAAAATACTACGAATTAAAAAACAACAAAGTACTAGTATTAGCACCAAAAAAATTAAGAGAAAACTGGTCTGTTTATAGACAGCAAAACGATACAAGAAACCCTCTATCTGATGATAGATTTTCTTATGATTTATTAAACCACACTGACTTATCAAGAGATGGTGGAAAGAGTGGAGGTATAGATTTGGACTATGTAAACTGGGGAAACTACGATTTAATAGTAATAGATGAGTCTCATAACTTCAGAAATAACCAACCGAGAAAAGATAGAGAAACAAGATATGGAAAATTAATGAACAATATAATAAAAGCAGGTATAAAAACAAAAGTACTTATGCTATCTGCTACACCAGTAAACAACAAATTGGACGATTTAAAAAATCAGATATCATTTATAACAGAGGGAGACGATGCAGCACTAAAGAAAACTGCTGAGATAAAAAGTATAAAAACTACATTATCAAAAGCTCAGACAACATTTAATAAATGGGGTAAACTTCCACAAGAAGAAAGAACATCTCAAGCACTCATAGAAATGCTAAACGGAGACTACTTCAAACTACTGGACTCGCTTACAATAGCTAGATCAAGAAGACACATAGAAAAATACTACAACACAAATGAAATAGGTGAATTTCCTAAAAGACTAGAGCCTATAAACATAAAAGAGGGAATAGACACAGAAGATGAATTCCCAGAATTAAAAGTAATAAACGAAAAAATCCTAAAACTTAATATGGCTGTCTACTCTCCAATGAAATACATACTACCTACAAAAATAGACTATTACGAAAAGAAATACGACACTATAGTAAAAGGTGGTAAATCAAAACTAAGACAGAGAGACAGAGAAACAAGCATAGTGTATCTGATGAAATCAAGCTTATTAAAAAGACTAGAAAGCTCAGTTAATTCATTTGGAAAAACACTAGAGAAAATACTTTATAACATAGACAAAACATTAGAAAAAATAAGCAAAGTTAACTATGAACATTCATACAAACTTGAGGATATAGAAGAATTAGAGGATGATGAATTAAATGACCTATTAATAGGAGATAAAATAAAAATATTTGTAAATGACATCGACAGACTAAAATGGGGACAGGAATTAGAGCATGATAAGGAAATAATCTCAGAAATACTATCATATTCTAGAAAGATTGATGCAAAAAGAGATAAAAAACTAAACGTACTAAAAGAGCTAATAACTAAAAAAGAAAGCAACCCAATAAATGAAGGAAATAAAAAAATAATCATATTCACAGCATTTGCAGATACAGCAAAATATTTATACGAAAATATAAATGAGTGGGCATTAAAAGAATTTGGGTTATACTCTGCATTAGTTGTGGGAAGTGATAAACCAAAAACTAACTTAAAAATAGGAAAATCAGATTTCAACAACGTATTAATCAACTTCTCTCCAAAATCAAAGGAAAGAGGTAAGATGAACCTAAAACAGTATAAAGAAATTGATATATTAATAGCTACAGACTGTATAAGTGAAGGTCAGAACCTACAGGACTGTGACTATCTAATAAACTACGACATACATTGGAACCCTGTTAGAATAATACAGAGATTTGGTAGAATAGACAGAATTGGAAGTACTAATAAATGTATCCAACTTGTAAACTTCTGGCCGTCTATGGAACTAGAAGAGTATATAAATCTTGAAGTTAGAGTAAAAGAAAGAATGACTATGCTAGATATATCTGCAACAGGTGAAGAAAATGTAATAGATAAAAACAGTAATGTTATGAAAGACTTAGAATACAGAAGAACTCAGTTAGAGCAGCTACAAAATGAGGTAATAGATCTTGAAGACGTATCTGGAAGTGTATCTCTGACAGACTTCACTATGGATGATTTCAGAATGGATATGCTAAACCTAAAGGATAAATACGAAAAATATGTCGATGAAATACCTAATGCGATATATTCTTTAGTAAGAAATAATAATGAAAAAATAGAAAATGAAGTAAAACCAGGTGTGATATTCTGCTTGAAAAAGGTTGATTGTTATGAAGAACGGAATGAAAATAACTTAGTTTATCCATATTATCTAGTGTATGTTGCAGATGATGGAGAAATATTATACAGCCACACAAATGTGAAGAAAATACTGGATATATATAGATCTCTTTGCAATGGAAAAGATAAAGTATTAGAGGATTTGGTTGAAGAGTTTAATAAAGAAACAAAAAATAATAAAAAGATGGATAAATATAAAAATCTGCTAACTGAAGCTATTGACGATATACTTGGTAAAGTGGAAGATGAACAGACTATGGACTTATTCAACTTTGGTGGATTTGAGAACTTAGTATCTTCATCATCTTCTAATAATGACGAATTTGATATAATATCTTATCTAATAGTAAAGTAGGAAATAGGTGAGAATATGGGAAATAAAATATTTGAAATATTAGGTTTAGATGGAAAAATAGCATATCAAGGTAAAAAAATTACAAAGAAAATATTCCTATTAAGTACAGATTTGTCAAAATCACACGAAAGGGTATTTAATGAAGAAATAGGTAGAATAGAGCTTAGCTATGTATTGGTTAGCAGCAATATAAATATAGACACATATAAAGATGGAGAAAGGAACTATTCATCTGTTGGATATATATATGCAGGAGTTAAAAAGACGGAAAAGATGGATCAAATAGCTAGAATAATACATGGCTCATTTCCAGATCCGACAGTTATAATATTTGCTAGTGATGAAAAAATCTCAATAAGTACTGCACTAAAAAGAAAAAGTAAAAATGACTCTAATAAGGTAGTAGTGGAAGAGTTAAATACTACAAATTGGATTGATTTAGAGAACTTGGATGAGGATACGGAGAAGTTTTTAAATTCAATAAGTCTTAGCAGCTTGGATTATACTAATTTCTTTAAATTCTATAAATCTATGCACGATAGTATATACTTGTTTAATAATCTGGATATAACAGGTCAGTTTAGTGAAGATAGTGAAATTCGGAAAAGAGATAGGGCGGAAGTTGTACAGGAGATTAATGCATTGGAGAAAGAGTTTGATGCTATTGTAAAGAAGTTGAAAAAAGAGAGTAGGATGAGTAAAAAGATTAAGTTGAATGTAGAAGCAACGGAGCTTAGAAGAAAGATTGATGATTTAAAATTATTAGTAAAAGAATAGAATTTAATAGGAGAATGTATAAAGTATTAGAAGTCGATTAAAAATGAGAAGTCATTTTAATCGACTTTGTTTTTTTTTTCACAAAGTGTGCTAAACTATAATATTGGGAATTTATAAAAATTATATAGTTGGAGGACGTTTAAAGTGAAAAAAATGAGCGGAAAAAGTTTAGATTTGTTAGAAAAAAATATTGATATAATACAGAAAACGTTTCCTGAAGTTATGACGGAGGAAGAATTTAATGGAAAGGTTGAAAGAAAAATCGATTTTGATAAGTTAAGACTTCTTCTTGGAGATGATGTAAGCGATAGAGAAGAAAGATATGAGCTTAGATGGAATGGAAAAAATGATGCAATAAGATTTGCTCAAACTCCTTCAAGTGGGACTTTAAAACCAGATAAAGAGAGCAGTAAAAATTGGGATGATACGGAAAATTTATATATAGAAGGAGATAATTTGGAAGTATTAAAATTACTTCAAAAGTCTTATTTTGGGAAAATTGATGTTATTTATATTGATCCACCATATAATACAGGTAGTGATTTTATATATAAAGATAATTTTAAAGATAACATAAAAAATTATAAGGAGCAAACAGGCCAAGATATGATTTACAACCCAGAAAGCGACGGAAGGTATCATACTAATTGGTTAAATATGATGTATTCTAGATTAATATTAGCAAAAAATTTATTATCAGAGGATGGAGTTATTCTTATTAGCATAGATGAAAATGAATTTTCCAATTTAAAAAAAATTTGTGATGAAATATTTGGAGAAAGTAATTATTTTGGAGATTTAGTTTGGGAGGCTACAACACAACCAAATAACTCTGGTATAGCTAGGTTTGGATTACAGAAAAAAACAGAAACAATACTTTTTTATGCAAAAGATAAATCAAAAGTAAAAGGTTTTGAACTTGAAGAGATAGAAGGTAAATTAAAATATCCACATAAAGGGAAATTGGGAGCATGTCGCTTTGAAATAATAGAAAAATCAGATTCTGGGTCATATAGTAGGCCAACTATGAAATTTCAAATACTAGGGAAATATCCACGTGAAGGAAAAAGATGGCAAATTGGAGAAGAAACAGCTAGAAAATTAGAAAAAGAAGGGAAACTTGAAGTAGTAGATGGAATAGTAAAAAAAGCAGTTTACCCTGAAGATGAGATGGATAAAAGGCAGTATAAACCTTTTTGGTCATTATTAAATTCTGAAATAGTTGGAACTGCACAAAATGGGAAAGAGGAACTTAATAATTTAATGGGAACTCCAATTGGTTTTGATACAGTGAAACCAATTAAGTTAATAAAACAAATATTATCTTACTTAAAAAAAGATTCTTTAATATTAGATTTCTTTTCAGGGTCTGCAACTACAGCTCATGCAGTTATGCAACTTAATACAGAGGATGGAGGAAGTCGTAAATTCATAATGATTCAGCTTCCTGAAATGACTAAAAATGATAGTGATGCAAAGAAAAACGGATATGAAAACATCTGCGAAATAGGTAAAGAGCGTATTCGTCGTGCTGGAGATATGATAGTAAATGAAAACAAGGACAAAGAAGGAATAGAAGATTTAGACATAGGATTTAAAGTATTCAAATTAGACAGCTCTAATATAAAAGAATGGGATGGATACTATGAAAATTTAGAAGAAGTTTTAGAAGGAAGAAAAGACATAATAAAAAATGGAAGAGCTAACGAAGACCTATTATACGAAATAATAATCAAAATGGGTATAGAGCCAACTGTCTCAATAGAAGAAATAAAATTTGGAGAAAAAACAATCTACAATATCGGAATGGGTGCTTTATTAATATGCCTAGAAGATGAGATAACAGAAGATTTAGTAGCAGAAATACCTAATCATAAATCTATAATCAACGAAATGGATACAAAAGTTGTATTCAAAGAAAGTGGATTTAGAAGTGATAGTGCTAAGATGAATGCTATACAAAAATTAAAACAGTTTGGAATAACTGATGTAAGGAGTGTATAGATATGAAATTAAAATTCAAATCAAACTTAGGCTATCAAAATGATGCTATTAAATCAGTAGTTGATATATTTAAAGGTCAGCCAAGAACAACATCCCAGTTTACAGTACTTACTGGAAAAACACTTGGAGATATGCAGCAGGAAATGGGGGTTGTCTATGGCACTGCTGGGATAGGGAATAGATTAGAGCTTAATGGAGAAGACGTATTGAAAAATGTCCAAGATATACAGATGAGAAATAATCTAAAGAGAAGTTCAAAACTAGATGGAATGAATTTCACTATAGAGATGGAAACAGGAACAGGAAAAACTTATGTATATTTAAAGACTATATATGAGCTTAATAAACTATATGGATTTAAGAAGTTTGTCGTAGTTGTACCTTCAGTTGCGATAAGAGAAGGAGTATATAAATCACTTCAAATAACAAAGGAACATTTTGACAGTATATTTGACAATGAATCTGCTGAGTATTTTGTTTATGACTCAAGTAAATTAGAATTGGTTAGAAATTTTGCTACATCTAGTGCAATACAAATAATGATAATAAATATAGATGCTTTTAGAAAAGGATTTGAAGATCCATCAAAAGAAGATAAGGCAAATATAATTCATAGAGCACAGGATAAGTTAAATGGACAGAGACCGATAGATTTAATTAGAGAAACAAATCCGATAGTGATAATAGATGAGCCACAGAGTATTGACACAACAGATAAATCTAAGGAAGCAATAGCATCATTAAATCCTATGTGCACACTTAGATATTCTGCAACTCATGTAGATAAATACAATATGGTGTATAGACTAGATGCAGTTGATGCCTATGAGCAGAGATTGGTTAAGAAAATCGAGGTATTATCTGTTAGAAGCGAGGAAAGTTTTAATAAACCATACATAAAGCTAGTAAAAGTAGATGAGAAAAAGGCTACCGTTGAGATAGATGAGCAGAAGAAGGACGGAAGTGTAAAGAGAAGCAAGAAAGTTGTTAAAGCTGGTGATGATTTATATGATAAGTCTGGTGGAAGAGAGTTATATTACAATCAAAATATAGAAGATATTAGCTGGGGAGACAGTAAATATATAAAAATAAACGGAAAGAAAATTTATCTTACTGAAGCTATAGGAGATATAGACGATGATGAGATAAAGAGATTTCAGATAAGAAAGACCATAGAAGAGCATCTCGAAAAAGAGATTAGACTTAATAAGAGAGGAATAAAAGTTTTAAGTTTATTCTTTATAGATAAGGTAGCTAATTATAGAGAGTATGATAAAGATGGTGTTGTTAAGCTTGGGAAATATGCAAGAATGTTTGAGGAAGAGTATGAGGATTTAATCAAGCAGGATAGATTTAAGACTAATAGAAATATTGGTTTGTCAATAGACTCAATTCACAATGGATATTTTGCCCAAGATAAGAAAGGTATGTTAAAAGATACTAAAGGTAATACTCGGGCAGATGAGGATATATACAATCTGATAATGAAAGATAAGGAAAGACTACTAGATATGTCAAATCCTTTAAGATTTATATTCTCTCATTCAGCACTTAGAGAGGGGTGGGACAACCCTAATGTATTCCAGATTTGTACTTTAAAAGATAGTGCTGGTACATATATAAGAAAAAGACAGGAAATCGGTAGAGGTCTAAGACTTTGTGTAAATCAAGAAGGAGAAAGAGTTCACGATGACACTGTAAACACATTAACTGTAATGGCTAATGAATCTTATTTAGAGTTTGTAGATAGTTTACAGAGAGAATTACAAGAAGATACAGGAATTAGATTTGGTATTATTGAAAAACACTCATTTGCAAATGTTAAGAGATACGATAGAGAGTCTGATAAAGATGTATACTTTGGATACGATAAGTCTGAGAAGTTATACAATTATCTTCAAAAGAACGAGTATATAGATAGTAAAGGTAAGATAAAGGATAAATTAAAATATGAGATAATAGCACTTGAAAATAATGCCCCAGATAGCGATAGATTCTCACTTCAAGATGCAGAGTTTAAAGAATTCTTTAGAGGTATTGTGGAAGAACTTTCAAATAGATGTAAATCTTACGAAATAAAAGATGCTTCTAAAAAGAAAAAAGTTAATCTAAATAAATTGGTTGTGGATAGTAAAGAATTTATAGATTTATGGGAAAAAATAAATTCTAAAACAATATATACAGTTAATTTTGATAGTGATAAATTGATAAAGAGATGTGTAGATGAGATAAAATATATGGATAAAATAGAATCTCCTAAGTTAATAGCTAGAAAAGATAAGATAGATATAAGCAGGGGTGCCGGAGTTGTAACATCTGGAGAAATAGAAGAAAAAGAGGATATTAGTACTAGAAATTATTTACCAGATATTATAACAGAGTTACAAAATAATACAGAACTTACAAGAAAAACTATTATAGATATTCTTATAAAATCAGAGAGATTAGAAGACTTTAAACAAAATCCACAAAAATTTATCGAAACTGTGACTAAAATAATAAATAGCAAGAAGAAATATTTTGTTACAAGTGGAATAGAATATGAAAAGATAGATGATTGTTATTCTATAGAAATGTTCCAAAATGATGATGAAACTCTTTTAGCATACTTAAATGATAAGGTAATAGATAGTAAAAAATCGCCTTACGACCATGCTATTTGTGATTCAGATGTTGAGATGAGTTTTGCTAAGAAATTTGAAAAAGACCCTAGAGTAAAAGTGTATGTTAAGCTGCCAAACTGGTTTAAGATAGATACTCCAGTAGGCAAATATAATGTAGACTGGGCGCTAGTTATGCAGAAAGATGGTCAGGATAAGTTGTATTTTGTAATTGAAACAAAAGGAACTGAAGTAATTAATGAGCTTAGACCAACAGAAGAAGCAAAGATAAAATGTGCTAAAAAACACTTTGAAGCAATAACAAGTGATGTAGTGTTTAAGGCTCCTGTTTCAAAAGCAGAGAAATTTATGTTGAGTATATAATTTTTTATAATGGATATGTATTATATAGAGAAAATATACGTTTAAGTAGATAGCATTTTTCTATTAAACTATTGAAAATACTCAATAATTCGTATAAAATAATCTGTATAATAAAAAAATCGGAGGCCAGAAAATGGACATAACTAAAAAGAAATGGGAAACAATGTACACAGAAGAAGACATTGCAAAAAGAGTAAAAGAACTTGGAGCACAGATAACAGAAGACTATAAAGATAAAAAATTAATGGTAGTTGCACTACTTAGAGGAAGCTTTATATTCTGCGCAGACTTAGTTAGAAGCATAGATTTACCACTTAGAGTAAACTTCATGACAACATCTAGCTATGGAAATTCAGAAGAAACTAGTGGAACAGTTAAAGTATCTTCAGATGTAACTGTAGATTTAGAAGGATACGATGTGCTTGTAGTTGATGATATAACTGACAGTGCAGTGACTATGGATTTCGTACTTAAACATTTAAAAGCTAAAAATCCAGCGAGCATAAAAAGCTGTGTGCTACTAGACAAACCTTCAAGAAGAAAAGTTGACCTAGTGCCAGACTACTGTGGATATGAAGTAGAGGATAAATTCGTTGTTGGATACGGATTTGACTGTGGAGATTACTTCAGAAACGTACCATACATATTCAACGTAACAGACGAAGATAGATAATTAGAGAAATAGACCTTTGCATATTTACAAGGGTCTTTTTGTATAGGGTATATAGAATTTTTTCTGTAAATAAGCCCTCTATGGCTTAAACTACCGTTAGGTAGTATAATATACTTAAAATAATTTATGAGTAAATGGCTAACGCCTTTGAATACATAATATTATTTATTTTGTTGCAAGTCAAGAAAACCAGCAAAAAAAGCCGGTTTTCTTGACTTTTTTAATTATTACAATCTATCTTCATACATTATTGAAAGTTC
>NZ_QUGE01000028.1:0-27005 GCF_003478825.1 Peptoclostridium sp. AF21-18 | reverse complement strand
CACCCTTCGAGATATTTTATGATAAACTGTTGCACTTAGCTTGACAATTCGCCGTACTAAAACATTTTCTCCACCTACATTAAATACATGATATGCTTCTTTTAAGAATTTTTTATCTACGCCATTTCCTTCTTCATCGTATACAACTGCATCTTCTGCCACGTTTAATACATCAACCAGGTGAGCTTTTGCAACATCTGCTTCTACTCCAGCTCCTACTAGGCAACTTAAGTTAACTTTACTTGCTTCTTCTTCTCCTGATACTAATGCTGATACTGGTGCTGCGAATAATGCCATTAATGCTACTCCTGATACTAATACTGATAATTTCTTTTTCATAGTGAACACCTCCATATAATCCCTCTGACTTAATTTTTTTTAGTCTGTAATTTGTATTTTTTTAATTTGTTTTCTTTGTTCCTTGTCTATGTCTATATCATAGACCATAACTTTCATTAATTCAAGGTCATTTTTTAACTGTTTAAAATCTTTCAAAAATTGCATAATTTTATTCTTAATTTTCTTTTTAGTTTTTTCTTACCTGATTTTTTACTTTTACTCCATTCTTCGTTACTTATATAACGCAAAAAGTTATCACGATTTTTAGTTGATTTTTCAATATTTTTAAATCATCATATAAATTTTTCCTAAAACTAACAACGACATACAACCAACAACTTGCACACCTACAATGAATTTTTTCTTTTGAAGTTGTTATTTTCTTGTTATTTATAAAACGAATACCTATTTTCTAACTTTTGTAAATTTTTGCACAAAGTCAAAAATAAACATACTCCAATCTTGTTGTAGGTTGTTTCTTTTTGTAATTTTTATTGTTTCTCTAAAAGAAATTATTTTTTGATTTTTCTTTAATATTTTAGATTCCATTTTCTGTCACAATTGTATTTTTTTCACGGAAAAAATCATATAATTTAGCTATTCAAACACTCTGCGTCAAATTCTTCTCACAAACAAATTTAATTTTTTCTCGTTTTTTGATAAGTTATTCTTATTATTATAAGTATTATAGATAATAAATTCGTAAGCATTTCCTTGAATATAATTTGCTTATCAGCAAAAAATAATGATTTCAAACAAAAAAATAGACGATAATTTTATAAATTCTCCAAAATTATCGTCTAATATATTTCCATATTTTTATAATATACTTCTATATTTTTCTTCTATACAGCTATTTAAATCTCTAATTATAGTCTGCATATCCTTCTTTAAATGCATTTATAAATATTTTTTTAGCTTTTGATTTCTGAGTAGCTTTTATAGGGTTGTCATTTTCAAGCTCTTCAAACATCTTTTTAGCTTCTTTATCTATATTGGCTTCACTTCCACCATTGGCTTTATACTCCTGACCAGAAAGGAATCCATTCTCTTTTATAGCACTTTCTAAATCAGCGTCTAAGTCCTCTCCCTTATTCCGGTTTTTAACATCTTCAACAACACCTGTTATTATATCATTTGCATCTTTTTCCTCTGTAGAAGCTTCTGTATCAGTTGTAGCTGCATCATCTGTAGTTGTATTATCCTCTACAACACTAGAGCCCTCATCTGATGTACCTCTAACCTTTGCTATATCATTTCTTGCAAGAGCCATATATCTCTTAAACTCCCCAAAATTTTTCTTAAACTTAACTATATTCTTATCGTACTTATCATGGTTTCCTATAGCACCCTCACTAGCTTTCTTTATATCCTTATAGCACTTCTCAAGGTATTTCTGAGCATTGTACATATTATCGTAATTATATTCAAGATCCTTTACCTTAGTAAGATTCTTCTCTATATCAGCTGTTAGCTTCTGAGCAGTTTTTTCACTACCACCCTTATGTCTTAATTTATCTATTGATAATATATCTTTTCTTAGCTTCTCATAATACTTATATACCTGTGTATAATCGCTAACTATTCCATTAACATTCTTATCTGTAACCTTAGTAACTAAATCCTTAGTACATCCAGTTGCAAAAACAGAAAAAGCAAGCACAGCACACAAAGCTAAAGACTTCACTCTTCTTAGCATCTCGTATCTCCTCTCTAATAAAAAATTCACATTACTATACCTATATAATTTTAAAGTATTTAAAGAAAAAAGTCTACCTTCTTTTCAGCATTTATCAAACACTTCCCCTAAAAACTTCACTCAAACACAAATCCCCCTCCAAATACATAATATCCAAAAACAAAAAAATATAACCTACTACTTCCCCAACTTTACAAACTGCACAAAGAAATAAGCACACACTTGCAAATACACTTCTGGCAAATAAATTGATTGATATATAGGATATCGCAGTTTTATAGTGATATCTACTTTTGACTTGATGTAGATATTGCAAATCGCATCGACAATTCTGCAAGCGCCCCACATCATTGAAATGTGTTACATAAACATGTGGGGCGCTGAAGCCTGGAGAAAGATTGCAATATCTACATCAAGGTATTAAAAAAGGAGATATCACAAAAACTGCGATATCCCCCTATATTTCAATTAATTATTTACAGAAAGTATTTGCAACGTGTGCTTTTATTTCTTCAGCAGTTCCCATTGCTAGTACTTCATCAGCAAATTTTTTCATATCTGCTTCATTTACTGAAGTTATAAGTTTTCTTGCTGGAAGTATAGATATTGGAGACATAGAGAATTCATCTAATCCGAATCCAAGAAGTATTGGTATCATCATCTGATCTCCTGCTGCTTCTCCACACATTCCAACCCATTTACCTTCTTTGTGTGCGTTGTCTATAACCATTTTTATAAGTCTTAACACAGCTGGATTGAACTGGTTGTATAAGTAGCTTATTTTCTGGTTCATTCTGTCAACTGCAGTAGTGTACTGTATTAAGTCGTTTGTTCCTATAGAGAAGAAGTCAACGTGTTTAGCAAGTACGTCTGATATAACTGCTGCAGATGGTACTTCTATCATCATACCTAATTCTACATCTTTTGCGTATGCTATACCTTCAGCATCTAATTCAGCCTGAACTTCTTTAACTACTTCTTTAGCTTTTAATAATTCTTCTAATGAAGATATCATTGGGAACATTATTCTTAATTTACCATATACACTAGCTCTGTATAATGCTCTTAACTGAGTTTTGAATATATCAGTTCTATCTAAGCATAATCTTATAGCTCTGTATCCTAAGAATGGGTTCATTTCTTCATCTAGAGGAAGATAGTCTAATTTCTTATCTCCACCTATATCAAGAGTTCTTATAACGATTGGTTTACCGCTCATTCCTTCTAATACTGCTTTATATGCTTCAAACTGAGTATCTTCTTCTGGTAATTTGTCTGAGTCCATGTATAAGAATTCAGTTCTGTATAGTCCAACACCTTCAGCGTCATTTTTTATAAGACCTTCTATATCGTTTGGAGTACCTATATTACCTGCTAATTCTACTCTTCTACCATCTAAAGTAACAGATTCTTTACCTTTTAATAATTCTAAAGCTTTCTTTTCTTCTTCAAAAGCCTGTTTTTTAGCTGCATAAGCTGCTTTAGTTTCTTCATCTGGGTTTATTATAACTTCTCCAGTATCACCATTAAATACTACGAAATCTCCATCTTTAACGTTTTCAGTTATGTCAGTAAGACCTACAACTGCTGCTATTTCAAGAGTTCTAGCCATTATAGCTGTATGAGAAGTTCTTCCTCCTATATTAGTAAGGAATCCTAAAACCATTTTTTTGTTCATAGTAGCTGTATCTGATGGAGTTAAGTCGTGAGCAACTAGTACTACTTCTTCATCTAATGCAGATAAATCTACTACTTTTATTCCTAATAAGTGTCTTAACACTCTGTTTGTAACGTCTTTTATGTCTGCTGCTCTTTCTCTCATGTACTCATTGTCCATAGATTCAAACATTGCAACAAACATTTCTTTTATTTCATTTAATGCGAAATCAGCATTAACTTTTTCATCAGCTATTTTAGCTTCTGCTGCTCCAGTTAATTCTGGATCTTCTAAAACTAAAAGGTGCGCTCCGAATATTTCAGCTTCTGCTTCACCTAGTTCTTTAGCTGCTTTTTCTTTAACTTTTTCTAGTTCAGTTTTAGATACCTGAACAGCTTCTCTTAATTTAGCTATTTCAGCATCTACATCTGTTATAGTTCTTTTTTCTATAACAAGCTCTTTATGTTCTACAACAAGTGCTTTACCTAGTGCTATACCAGGAGAAGCTCCAGTTCCTTTGAATGCCATAACCATATCCTCCTAAAAGATAATTATTTATAACCGATTCTTATTCACCGAATCCTGATTCAACCATTTCTGATAATTTAGCTATAGCTGCTTCTTCATCTTCTCCGTTAGCTATTAAAGTGAATTCAGTTCCTTTTGATAAACCTAAGCTCATTACACCCATTATTGATTTAGCGTTTACTTTTTTACCATTAGCTTCTATTTCTACTGTAGCTTTGAATTCAGATGCTCCTTTAACGAACATTCCTGCTGGTCTAGCGTGTAAACCTGTTTCATTGATAACTGTTAATTTTTTTTCCATTTTTAAATTCCTCCTGAAGTGTTTTTTAAATTAAATTAAATTAAATTTAAATTATATTATCTATATCTACCCCACTTTAGTGGGACATTTTTCGTCCGACGGTATTATTAAGTTCCCACTCGGCTATCTTTTTCTATTATACTACTAAATTTTATTTTTTTCGACAACTTTCATTAATATTTTAATAAAAATTTTTAAAAATATTATGTATAACATAAAAGATATGTTTTTCTTACAAATTTTGGTAGATTATCACGTCTAAAAGTATATTGATATACATAATTCACAGTATATATTACACTATTTTAAATTAGATATAAAGCAATCTACAAGCACAGATTTTCTGTGTTCTTTCTTTTGTTTAATATTAAGCCTAACTTCTTCTCTACGGAACTCTCTATAATCTATTAAATTGTCACGATATGTATCATTTATTACTGAATTAATATCGTATACTTTAACCCTATTTTTTCCATTGCGCTCAAGTGCATTTTCATAAAACGCAAAGTATAAATCTCTGTAGGTAAAATTCTTTGGCAGCGATAATAACTCGCCTGCCTTTGGAATAATAGCCTCCATTAAAGTTCTTAGATCAGGATTTCTTCTAATATTGAATACCTGGCATAAAAGCTTTATATCTTCTTTTTTCATACGCCTTATTTTTTCAAAACACATATCTTCTGTAATATTTCCGGCGTTTCTAAAATAGAATCTAACTCCATCATACTTTTCAAAAGTTTTCATAGTATCCAAATATCCTAAGTTTATATTTTTCTGAATATGATCCCTATCTTTATTCATAGAGCCACCCAGATATTCTGACGGATACACCACTTTTAGATTTAAGTCGCTGTGTTTTTTTATACTTATTGTACCCTGTAGATTGTCCTGAATTCTAATTGCTACTATATCTTTGTAGCCTTTCTTTTCAAGCATTCCAATAGGTAGATTGTCGACAAACATTCCATCTACATATAGCTTATTGTCCATCACATTCATTTTGAATATAGGTAGGCTTGCACTAGCTATAAGGTAGTCTACTAGTCTTCCCTTTTGTATATCCTCTAAAAATAACGACTGTGGATTTAGTTTTTTATCTATATACATAGTAACCATTCCAAAGTCTATTCCCTTGTTTCTTATTTTATCCTCATCCAAAGTATCCTCTAGCATCTCCCTAAGTGGAGTAATGTCGATTCCGTCATTTTCTTTAAATGACTTCTTTATAAGAGAAAGAATCTGGTTCATCCGCTTCATGCTCAAATCCATATCCTTTAGCTTTTCATACGTTTCAAAATCTACATTTATAAAATGCTTATAATCGTACTCAAGCCATATTTCCTCCATAATACGTATATCATCCTGAACCATATATGCACCATTCAATGCACCTATTGAAGAACCTGTAATTCCTTGAAAATCCATACCCATTCCTTTAAGTGCTTTATATGCACCTATTTGGTAGGCACCTTTTGTACCTCCACCTTCAAGAACTAGACCTCTCATAATACACCTCTTCTGATGCAAAATGCATCTTATTAAAATTTGTCTTTAAAGATATCTTCCTCAACTAACAAATCTATCTTTTGTATAAGCTTATCTATATTATCCGATATATTCAGCTTTTTTTCCATAATTTTTTTGGAATATTCTTCTATTTTTTCATAATTATCTCCCTTAAAGATCTTCATCTTCATAACTTTATTAGGATAATAATCATAAATTCCCCTACTCATCTTTTTTGCATTTATTTTATAATACTTGTCGTATATTGAAGAATTTAAAAGAGCTACAATATACTCATATGAAAATTCTTCCTTGTACTCATCCTTTAAATAAAAAGAATATACATCTGCACTGCTGTATAAATTATCGTAATCTACAGCAAATTTATTTTCTCTAGATTTATAGGGATACATAACTTTAGTTCTCTCAAATACGCTTTTTTCTCTCCCCCACTGTAGTTCATACCACTTTCTAATACACTTTAAGCACTCTCTTCTATTTTCTAACTTTTCTTTGTACGGATTTATACAATTTTCAAATATATATTTCTCATCATCCTCGCATTTTATATCATTAGAATATATCATCTTGTGATTAACTTTAGGAATTACATATTTTTCTATATCTCTACTCTTTGCAAGGTCTTTCAAAAGTTTAGGCGTTATATTTTTTAATCTATTATCGTCATTTTTTAAGATAAACGCCTTATCACATCCAGTTATAACACCTTGAGAACTTTCCGCTATTTCATAAAGCCTATACCCTTGCATTTTTTCAATTCTAAGATACAGCTCCATATCTTTTTCGTTTGCTATAATCCAATCTGATTGCAATCTACTTGTAGATATTTTTATGCTCTCAAAATCTTTTGTATTATTCTTTATTTCCTCTACACTCTCGACAAGATTTTTTCTATCATTTACATATACATACTTATCTGATTTCTTTCTATATATATTGGTTGTAGAAATTCCATATCCTTTTTTTCTCATTCGTATTATGCATGCAGAAATACCTACACAGTCGAATACCTCTGCTCCAAGAAAGTCTATAATTTCCTCTATTTCCACATTTTTTTCTAAATATTTTCTGAGCAATTCCGCAGATATACTCTCTAAAAAATATCTCGGTGTTATTAAATGGATTACTCCATCCTTTTTTAGCAATTCTATAGAGTTTTTATAAAAGCAGAAGTACAAATCAGATTTATCTCTATAAACCTCTTTGTATTTATCCATTATAAACTGCTTATACTCCTTTGTAAGAAGCTTATGCCCTACATAAGGTGGATTTCCGATTATAATATCAAATTTTATTCCCCAATCAATATTCAATCCATCCTTATTATATATATTCATATCAAATATACCTGTATTACACTCAAACTCCCTTAAATAAGTCGCTTTATATTCATCCCAGCTTTCTTCTTTATCCAAATCATCGCTTATACTTGATTCATCATAAGTTCCCGTAATAGCAGTCTTTGTCAAAAGCATCTTAGTTATTTCTACAGCATCGCTATCTATATCAGTGCCGTATATACAATTTTTTAAAATATATCTAGGTAAATTTTCTTTTTTAAAACATTCATCACCGTATTTTTCAACTAATTCATCAGATTTTCCCTCAAAAATTTCAAGCAATCTATCAAATGCGTACACAAGAAAATTCCCACATCCACATGATGAATCCAAAATTTTAGGACGTGGATTTTTTAGCACATCTAATTTTCCAACTGTATTATCTACTATATACTCAACTATTTCTGCAGGAGTATAGTAAATTCCAGTTTTTTTCCTTTTTTCTATATCTAAATTATTTTCATATAATCTCGCTGCTTTAAATTTTTCCATAATAAGCCCCTCAAAATAGATAAAATTTATTTAACTAATTTTTACCATTTTTCTCATCTAAAAACGTAAGCGTACCCTGCATTATTCCCTCAGCTAACATATCTTGGTAGTTAGGATCTTTTAGTTTTTTCATATCAGATACATTAGTTATAAATCCGCATTCAACTAATACTGCTGGCATCGTAGTTTCTCTAAGTATTTCAAAGCTATTCCGAAGTATTCCTCTACTCATTATCTCGACATAAGATGCAGTTGTCTGTTGTACAGAGTTAGCAAGTTCTTTAGATCCATCTGTAGCACCATTTCTGTACCATGTTTCAAGTCCATTTGCATCGCCGTATTTTTTCTGTGCATTTAGGTGTATAGAGATTAAAGCATCTGCATTTGCTTTCTTCGCAATTTCAGCTCTTTCTTCTAAGCTTACATATTTATCTTCTGTTCTAGTCATTATTACATTTACATCAGACTCTCTTCCCAATCTTGATGCTACTTTTTTAGCTATCTGCAGTGCGATGTCTTTTTCGTATACGGTTTCTGTACTGTCAATAGATCCCTTGTCATTTCCCCCATGTCCAGCATCTACTACAATATTGTATTTTTTTGACTGCTGTTTTTTCTCATCATCTAAGTCATACTGACCTTTTACTGGTTTTGTTTTAGAATTAGAGCTATCTTCTGTTTTAGAGCTTTTATCATTAGATACACTACTATCTCCAGAAGAACTTTGTGATGTAGACCCTACTTTATTTAGCGATTTACCTTTTATCATCTGTACACCTTTAACTCCACAAAATCCCAATGCTACAACTAAAAGAACTGCAATGGCAACTCTTCCCCATTTGATTTTTCTCCCATTCTTTTTAGGTATAGACTTTCCTGCATTAGGCTTTTTTAGTTTCTTAGGCTTTTTAACATTGCTCTTTGTATTTTTTATCGTCGACTTAGGTTTTGTCGATTTATTCTTTTCTTTATTATTTGATTTTTTAGTTGTATTTTTATTTGTATTCTTTGTACTTATTTGTCCAGTTTTTTTATTTCTATCTATATATATAACATTGCTTTTTTTCTTTTCATTGCTCTTGTTTTTATTTTTATTATCTTTGTTCGCCATAATATCACCTTTCTTAACATATTCCTTATTATTTTAACATTTGAGGTTATTTTTTTCAATCGAATAGTTTACATAATAACACCTTCTATTTGGATATTATGCATTAAAAAAGCAGGCTCCTCAGCCTGCTTTTTTAAAATTATAAGTCTTTTGGGATTAATTTATACTTGATTATCTCTATTTATGAGATAGGATAGTTTCTGATGTTATTATTGGATTCATCACATCGTCTATAGATGCTGTTGTTCTTACATCCATTTTATTTTCTTCTTTTACAAAGTTTCTTGAAGTTATTATTGGGTTCATTACATCTTCTTCTGCTACTTTGTTTAGGTTGTCATTTTTAACTTCTTCTTTTACGAAATCTCTTGAAGTTATTATTGGGTTCATCATATCTTTTTCAGCTACCATATTTATGTTGTCATTTTTAACATCTTCTTTTACAAAGTTTCTTGATGTTATTATTGGATTCATTTCATCCACTTCTGGTAATTCAAATTTATCTGTATCAGCTGTTCTATCTTCTACTGTTCTTGAAGTTATTATTGGGTTTAAGCTTTCGTCTATTTCTAATGCACTTACACTCTGTACTCCAAGTCCTCCTGCTACTACTACTATTGCTACTGCTGCGATTATTTTTCTAAGATTTAAGTTTTTCATGACTGTCCCTCCATTTATGTTAATGTATTTTTTACGATTTTGTTTGATATTTATTTATCTCTTTCTTTGATTATAGTTTAACAAATGTTTTGCAAAAAGTAAAGCCTTTTTTGAGAGATTGTATTAAATTTTTTTATTTTACTTTACAATTTTGACAATTAAACAAAATAGTCTTATTTACATATATTTTCAGAAAAATCAGCCATAAAAATTTATTTTTTAATGGATTTTAGACTATATTCCACAAATTTTCTGATAATTCATCCCTATTTCACAACTTGTATACAGGTCCTAAGTTGTATCTTTTTAAATATAATTTTCTGATAATTCAAAACAACTTGACTATTCTGTAGTTATTTTTTTAACATAATTTGCTTCTAATTTACTATTCTTTTTATAATTTTAATTTCTCTTTTACATATTTTGAATATTTTTTATCATTCTTTTTTGTAATGTGGTTATTTTTATTCATCTATTCCTATTTTTTATATAAATATGTATATTTTTCTACAATCTATTCAAATAATTATATACATATATATAATGTAGAAACTTTTAAACTAAAAAAAGCCCCAACTACATAATCACTGTAGCTGAGGCTTTCTTTGCATCACTATATATTGAATACTTCTTTTATTTTTTCAAGCACTCCATTTTCACTGTTCTTACCAGCTATAAATCTGGCTTTTTCTTTTAATGCATCTATAGCATTTTCCATTGCATAACTATAGTAACCACATTCTATAAGCTCTAAATCATTCATCTGGTCACCAAATATCATTATCTCTTCACTTTTTAGACCATATCTTTCTTTTATATGCTCAAGAGCCTTTCCTTTTGTTACACCTTTTTCCATTATATCTAACCAATGAGGTCCTGATGTACATACTGTCATATACTCGCCAAACTTATCAAAATAATCCTGGCAATGTTCAGAAATAGGTCTATCATCATATATCGCTGTTTTTAGTACATCTTCCTTAACATCTTTTAAATCATCTACAACTGTTACACTTGAGCAGTATATATCTAACATTTTTAAGAATTCTTTATCCTTACATTCTGTATATGCAGTGTATTTAGTATTTAAAAGAATTTCTTTATTTTCTGCAGCTCTAGTGAAGTCTATTATATCTTCTACATTTTTTCTATCCATTGGATCACATAATAGTTCTTCCCCTTTATTTACTGCAAATGTTCCATTCTCAGCTATAAACATCATTTTATCTTTTACTGATTCAAAAAGTGTTTCTAGTGATGGATACTGTCTACCACTAGCAGCCATAAATGTAATTCCCTTTTTATATAATTCATTGAAAACATGATTAAATTCTTCGTTTAATTCTCCATTATTGTCTAATAGAGTCCCGTCTAAATCTGTCGCTATAAGTTTTATCATAGAATACCCCCTCTTAATTTTTAATCTTTTTATAATATACCCCACCTTTATGAAATTTTCAAGAATTTTAGTTTTCAATCTATATTTATAGTTAAAAAAGTTGTAGAATATATTCTGTGACGACAATATAAGATAAAAAGTCAAAATCTATTGAATAATTCTCTGTATTCTAATATAATTATAAGATGATTTTATAATATTCTTATAGAATCGAGATTATTTAATTGAGTAAAATTAATTGAGAAAAAAAGAATACAATAAAAAGAAAGAAGGGATTTTTTTGTCTAAACTCAGAAAGCTTGTTATACTTCTTGCGGTTCTTGTTATAGCCTTTCCGACATGTGTGTTTGGATATGTATATACAAAATTAAAAACTGTTCAGGATAATGGTGATTACGATGCCCTGGATAGTCTGGACCACAAAAATGATAGCGGCATAACAAATATTCTTCTTCTTGGTACAGATGGTAGACCTGGCGAAAATGCTCAGAGATCTGATGCTATGATGATTCTTACTGTTGATAATAAAAACAAGAGTCTAAAGCTTACTTCTCTTGGTCGTGATACATATGTAGATATACCTGGACATGGAAAACAAAAATTAACTCATGCCTACTTCTACGGAAAAGCAGATTTACTTATCGAAACTATAGAAGAAAACTTCAAGCTTGATATTCACGATTACGCTCAGGTCGATTTCTATTCATTTATGGATATAATAAACGTACTTGGTGGTGTAACGGTTGATGTTCAAGAAAGTGAGTTAAAAGAGCTTAATAAATTTATACCAGAAACATATTCTTGGTATGAACATGATGACAAAGGTAAGATAAAATATGTAACTAAGGCAGGTAAACAAAATCTAAATGCATACCAGGCACTTTCATTTGCTCGTATAAGAAAAAATGATGGTACTATGGAAAGAGATAATAGACAGAGAATGGTTATAGAAGCTATGGTTAAAAAACTAAAAGGTCTTCCAATATCAAAATACAACGACCTTATGAACTCTGTTTTACCATATGTTAAAACAAATATGTCACCTGCAACAATACTTGGACTTGCAAAAGACGTACTTTCAATTGGTAACTTCGATATAACTTCACTTCAGTTCCCTCTTCACCCAGAACGTGAAGTAAGACTTGGAAAAGCAGGTTATGTTATACCATTTGAAGAATACGAAGTAGATATATTACACGATTTCATATTTAAAAATATAGTTCCTACAAAAGAACTTATAGAAAATGCAGATAAACAGTACGGAAGAACAGATTACAGTAGTTATATAGAAGATGATTCTTCATCTAGCTCTTCTAGTTCATCTAGCTCATCATCTGATTTAGATGATGATAGTAGTTCTAGCGGAAGTTCTAGTCATTCTGGAAATAGTAGTCATTCTTCTTCTGGTGGAAGCAGTCATTCTAGCGGTTCTAGCTCTTCTGATGATTCAGATTCTGATAGTTCTTCTGACTCTGGAAGCTCTGATTCTAGTAGTTCTTCTGGCGGTTCAGATTCAGGAAGTTCTGATTCTGGTAGCAGCGACTCTGGAAGTGGAGAAGTAACTGAATAAATATAAAACATTGGGACTGTTGCGTATCTTGCAACAGTCCCTTTTATTTTTAATCTTTTATAAATTTATTATCTGTTTAAGAGTTATTAAATCAAAATTTATAATTATTATATTTATTCGCAGTATTGAATTTATAGACAAACTCCTCTCCAGCTTCGACGTGTGTATAAGTAAATTGTTTTGTTGTAAATCAACCTCACGTCTCCAGATTGTCGAGAGAGTTTTGTCTATGCACTTCAATCCACTAAGTTAGATATCATCCCTATAAAATTCGATTTGAGCAGAACCTAAGGATAACCGATGTAATATTTTCAACAAGTCTTTTTGCTTTAATATGTTATAAATTTACTAGCTTGCTAAAGGATGATTAAATCAAAACTTTACAAAGCTATTTATAAGCTACAGCATATGAGTATATAGACAAAATCACTCGACAATCTGCAGACGTGTATTTTAAATACAACAAAGTATATTACTCACACACACGTCGAAGCCTGGAGAAGATTTTGTCTATATACTCTTCGCTGCTCTTAAAATAGATATTCGGTAAATTTTGATTTATCCTACTCTCTAACAATACACTAAATTCATAAAAGATTAAATAATAAAAATAGACTGCAATACAAGATATTTTAACAGTTACAAGATTCTTCGATTATTACTTGAATTAGTTATAAGTCTTCTATATAATAAAAAAGTGACTTGCATATTTTTGCAACGCTATTTATAATGATAAAAGACTTATTTTTTAGTGTGATATTATTCAAATTTTAGAAAGAAGGTTTTTATTTTGGCAGATAATAGAGATAATCCGTCTAACAAGATAAGAAGGGTTAGCGCTTCTTCTAAGAATGGACAGTCTAGTTCACGTACTAATGCCTCAAAAGTTCAGAGGTCTTCTAGTCGTGGTAATTCTTCTGGTGGTAGATCTTCACAGTCTATAAACACAAATGTAAGAAGAAGTTCAGATAGTTCTCGTCCAAATCCTAGTAGAAGAGCTCCTGGTGGGCAAAATAGGAATATCAAAAAATCTCCTATGAACTCAAATCTAAATAGAGGAAGTCGTTCCTCAGGCGGAAATAATTATGACGATATAAATAAAGAGCAACCTAAAAATAGAAATCCAAGAAATAGCGGTAGTGCTCGTGCTGCTAGAAATGCAGAGAGAAAAAGACAGAAGAGAAAGAAGATTAAACGTATAATGACTGTTATATTAGTTATTATTTTAGCCTTCCCTACTGTAGGTGCTATTTCATTTATTAAAAAGGTTGCAGACGCATATGATCCATCTATTGCTAGTGGTGTGTTTGACAATATTACCCATATAAACAAAAAGGGTATTACAAATATACTTCTTCTTGGATCTGATGCCAGAGAGGGCGAGGAAAAGTCTAGAACGGATACTATGATGATTTTTACAATAGATACCGTACACAATTCCCTAAAGCTTACATCTCTTGCTAGGGATGCGTATGTAAATATTCCTGGACATGGATATACAAAGCTTACCCACGCATATTACTTGGGCGGTGTAGAGCTTCTTACAGAAACTATAGAGGACAACTTTGGTGTAGATATACATAACTACGCACTTGTAGATTTTGAGTCGTTTATGTATATTATAGATGCTATAGGTGGTGTTACCGTAAATGTTAAGGATTCTGAGCTTGCTGAGCTTAATAAATTTATACCAGAAACATATTACTGGTATAAGGACAAATCTCAGCCTATGCAGCTTGTAGAATCTCCAGGTGAACAGCTTCTAAACGGATATCAGGCACTTTCATTTGCTCGTATCAGAAAGAACGACTCTGCATTTGAGAGAGATAGACGTCAGAGAGATGTTATACAGGCTATGTTCTCTGGTGTTAAGGAAATGTCTAAATGGCAATATCCAAAGCTTTTAAATGCTGTTTTACCTTATTTAAAGACTAATATGAAAACTACACAGATAGTTTCACTTGGAATGTCTGTTATAAGAATGGGAAGTCTTGATATCAAACAATTTGAATTCCCTATAACAAACTCTCCTTATTCTATTGAAGGTAAGTATAAGAATGCTGGATGGGTAATAAGATTTACTGAGGACTCTGTAAAAATACTACAGGACTTCATATTTAATGACAAAGAATATGTAAAATAATAAAAATAGGTTGGTATGGATATTTTCCAAACCAACCTATTTTTGCGTTCTATCAAATAAAAAAAGGCTGTTTGCGTGATTTTGCAAGCATGCCTTTTCAAAGACTTAAACACAAGTAGCTCGCACCGACAATTCTGCAAGCGCCCAACATCATTGAAATGTGTTACATAAATGAGTTGGGCGCTGAAGCCTGGAGAGCGAATACTTGTGTTAAGTCAAAAGGCTGCTGCAAAATCTGCAACAGCCTATATATCTCTTTATTTAAGATTTTCTCTTATTTTGTTGTAAGTGTCGTTTGATATTCCTCCACCTATTCTGAACACGCTGTTAGTTTTTTTGTTTTTTAATATGTTTGCCTGTTCAGAATCTAGTGCATTTCCAGCTATTACAATTGGAGATTTTGTTCTTGCTGCGTATACACCTACACTTATTGCATCTACAAGTGGTCTATTTTTAGCCACAAATACTGGATTGTAAGTTTCTGATGGATATAGAGCTTTTATTACTCTAGCATTAGTCTGATTTCTATTGCTTCCACCTATTCTATTTCCAGATACATTTCCTGATACTACAGAGTCTATTTCTTTGATTACATTGTCAGAAATAACCGCAGTTTTTCCTAAGAAATATGCTGAAGATATAGAATTTGATTTTATCCAGTTTTTAACTGATGAGTTTACACTATTTTTTGAAGTTACTATTATAGGTGATTTTTCCTCAGCTGCTTTAGATACAACTGATAGTGCGTCTGCTGCACCATTTTCTCCAGCTACATATATTTTACTTACATTAGCTTTTGAGTCGATTTCTTTAGCTATATTTGCAGATAGTTCTTCTATATTCGAACCATCTATTCTTTTTATAGAAACTGATGAAACTGCATTTTTTATGCTTTTTTCAGCACTTTCTCCTATAGAATTTTTCCCACCTATTATAATTATATTAGATGGTTTTAATCTTTTTAATTCATTTATAGTATGTGAACTAACCTTATTTTTATCTGTAAGAAGTACTGGCGCATTATAAACTGATGCAAGAGGATTTGCTACTATACCCTCTATTTCATTAAGTCCATTTGCAATTACTACTGTTGAAGCTGAATTCCAACCTTTTTTACTTATTTTCGCAGCAGTATCGTATCTATCAGATCCGATAATCTCTGTAGAATGGGGTAAGTTTTTATCTTCTGTTGTTCCATTGTATGCCCCATACATACTCTTTAAGTCGTTATATATACTAGCATTGTTTACTATATCTCTAGCTGAGAAGTACATACTACCTTTAACAGTATCATACTTCTTGTTTATATTTATCTGATTTTTTATTTCTTTAGCTATATTCTGTCCACTATAGCTTGACTGACCCTGTTTATATATTCCCTGTCCTATATAAAGGTCTACGTCGTATCCTTTTACTTCATTAGCCCACCATTTTACAAGTTTAGAATAGTCAGCTACTTTTAACCCTATTGGCCAGTATATCTGAGGAACTATGTAATCTACATATCCTTTTCTTATCCAAGTTCTTGAATCTGCAAGCATATTGTAGTATGACTGTGAGCCACTAGTTTCAGAACCATCTGGGCAATCTGATGATTTATTTCTCCATATACCAAATGGACTTACACCAAATTCACAACCAGATCTAGCATTTACAACAGCTTTCACTTTTTTAAGAAGAGTGTTTACATTTTCTCTTCTCCAGTTGTTTCTATCCTGCCCTTTTCCATATGCTTTATATGATGCATCATCTGGGAATGAAGATGATGGATAGAAATAATCGTCAAAGTGTATTCCATCTACGTCGTATTTATCTACAACTTCTTTTACTGTTTTTACAAGATAATCTACAACATCTGGATTACCTGGATCATAGTACATTTTGTTATTATATTTTATTACCCAGCTTGGATTTTTTCTAGCTGGATGAGATGATACAAGTGAATTTAAGTTAGTTCCTGAAGATGTTACTCTGTATGGATTCATCCATGCATGAAGTTCCATCCCTCTTTTGTGTGCTTCCTGTACTGCAAATGCTAATGGGTCATACCCTGGATCTTTTCCCTGTGTACCAGTTAAATACTTAGACCATGGGTTTATAGATGATTTATAAAGTGCATCTGACTCTGGTCTAACCTGAAGTACTATTGTATTTATTCCACAGCCTTTTAATTTATCCATTAACTGTGTAAGTTCCTGTTTCTGTTTTGATGCATTGTTTTTAGTCTTAGGCCAGTCTAGGTTATAAACTGTAGATACCCAAGCTGCTCTCATTTCCTTTTCTGCTGCCTGTGCATTATTTGTGTAAGATACACTTCCTACAAACATAAATACTGCCAACATAACAACTGTTAGTTTTTTTAATATCTTTCTCATTTTTTCCTCCCTTTCCAATTATTTTTACTTTACCTTATATATTTTATACTAGATTTTGTATTATATAAAGAAAAGATTATAGAAAAAGCAGTAAATATAAATTTACCGCTTTTCTATTAATTTAATTTAGTTTTTTAATTTGTCGGTTAAGAGTTTTATATTATACTGCCTAAACAGTTATAATCCTATTAAATTACACTACTCTTCTTGCAACTATCATTTTTCTTGATGATAATTTACTTATTTTTACAACATCTCCAGTCTGTGGTGAATGTATATACTGGTCATTTCCTATATACATACCAACGTGACTTACTGAGCTTCCTTTACCAAAGAATACTAAATCTCCTGGTTTTAATTCTGATTTTGAAACTTTTTTACCGAATTTTGACTGTTCTCTTGATGTTCTTGGTATGCTAACTTTTGCTCCATTTTTATAAGCGTAGTATGTTAAACCTGAGCAGTCAAATGAGTTTGGTCCAGTAGCTCCCCATTTGTATGGTTTACCTAACTGAGCTTTTGCTATTTTTAATGCTGCTTCTGCTTTTGCATTTGTTTCACCTGGTATTGTTACATATGTTGAGCTTACCCAACCAGTTTTTCCACTTTCTGTTTTAACCTGGTACCAACTACCTGATGTTTTTAATATTTCTACGTATGCATTTTTATATATTTTTTCTACTACTTTCCCTTTTGTTGATGCTTGATCTCTAACATTTAAGAAATCACAATCTACTACTTTTCCACATTTATTTTTTGATTTAACTCCATTAGCGTCAAATCTATATATTGTTCCTCTTACATCTCTAAATGTGTTTTTAACCATTACACCTTTTGCATTGAAGTAATAATCTTTTCCGTCTATTGTTCTCCACATCCGCTGTGCTAGAGAATTATCATTAGTTAAATAATAAGTTTCATCACCTATTTTTAACCAACCTCTCTGTTTTACACCATCTTTATAATAGTATGTTTTTCCATTTTCCTGTACAAATCCATTTTTAGCTCCAGCTCTTGCAACATCTGCTGTAGACACTGTCTGTATATTTTCTAATTCTTCTGCTCCTGCTTCTACAGATGCATCTGTCACCATTATCGCTCCTGATATCATAACTGCTGCCATGATCTTTGCCAAAAACTTATTTTTAAATATCTTCGTCATTAATCGTCCTCCTGTAATTATGATTCATGATTTATAGATAGTGGGTATTTTATAAATCATTTTTTGTAGCCCCTCTCGCTACATTTATAATTGTAACATAACGGTTACAACTCTACAAGCTTTTTGTTACATTTCTGTAACTATTTTGTTACTTTTTTGTTACTTTTTGTATATTTTTAGCAAATTAAAAGGATATTTTGTCGAAATTACATATTTTCTGTAACAAAGTAACATAATTAATTACAAGAGAATATTAAATTGTAACAATTTCTGTAACAAAATCAGTAAACTATTTTATCTATTTCAAATATACGGGCGGAATATAATTTTATAATTGTATAGAGGGCTTTAAAATAAAAGTTCCTCTTTTGCTCGGAAATTAAATATATCTATCTCCTCGACAATGCAGCTCGACTGCCTGGAGAGGAATAGATATATTTTTCAGAGCATAAAAAGAGGACTTTTATTAAAGCCCTCTTATAAATTAAAAACTATATTTCTCTAGTATATTTTCTTAACCATTCTGTTTCTTCTTCATTTAGGTATGGAGAAACTTTTTCAAATACTAGTTTATGGTATTCATTTAAGTATTTTATATCATCACTGTTCATAACTTCTGGAACTATACCGTCTAAGTCAAATGGTATATAAGTTATTGGTTCGAAGTACATAAACTGTCCGTATTCATTCTGTTCTCCCATGCATACTAGAAGTTCATTTTCTAATCTTATACCATGAGATCCTTCTATATATACACCTGGTTCATCTGTTAATATCATACCTTCTTCAAATTTATGAGTATCTCCAGCTCTATATCTCCATCTTAAGCTTGTTGGAGCTTCGTGTATATTTAATAGATATCCTACACCATGTCCAGTACCGCATTTATAGTCAAGTCCTCTTTCCCATAAAGCTTTTCTAGCTAGTATATCTAAGTTCATACCAACGCATCCCTGTAAGAATGTAGCATTAGCAAGACGTAAGTTACACATAGCAACTAGTGTAAAGTGTTCTTTTATAGTATCTGATACTTCTCCAAGTACGAATGTTCTTGTTATATCTGTAGTTCCTTCCCAGAATCCAGCACCAGTATCTGTTAAGTAAACACTTCCTTCTCTAAGTCTTACATCAGTTTCTGGTTTTGAGCAGTAGTGCATCATTGCTGCGTGATCTGCATAAGCTGATATTGGTTCGAAGCTTGGTCTTATGAAGTTACCCATTTCTTCTCTTAATTCATCTAATTTTTCAGATGCGCTCATTTCAGTTATTTCCATAGTTTCTACATTTTCTTTAACCCATTTCATGAATTTAACATGAGCTACAGAGTCTTTTATCTGAGCTATTCTCATATTTTCTACTTCTTTAGCATTTTTTCTAGCTTTGAATAAAACTTCTGGGTTTCTTTCTTCAACTTTAGCTACACCTTCTGGTATGTTGCTGTATATAGCGTAGTTTAATCTAGCTGGGTCTATAAGTATAGTTTCTCCAGCTGGTATTTTTTTAGTATCTGCATAAACATCGTTGTAAGGGTGAATTGCTACACCTATTTCAGCGAATTCTGATTTTAATTCATCGTTTAATTTTGTTTCATCTATATATAGATCTACTCCATCCATTTTAACTACCATATAAGATAATACTAGTGGGAAGAAGTCTATATCGTCTCCACGCATGTTAAGTACCCAACATATATCATCTATAGTAGCTATTGTATGGTAAGTAGCTCCACACTCTTTCATATATTCACGAATTCTTTCTATTTTGCTAGCTGCACTTTCACCAGCATATTCTTCACCTAATTTGAAAGCTGGTTTTTTAGAAAGTTCTGGGCGATCTTCCCATATTTCATCTATTAAATCTACTTCGTATTTTATAGTAGCTTTATTTGCTTTTGTTATTTCTTCATAGCCCTGTCCTTCTCCCATAGCTACTACTCTACCATCAAATCCTAAGCAGTTTCCTTCTACTAATGTAGATTTTAAGTATTCATTTATTGTAGGTACTCCTGGTTCAGCCATTCTCATTAATTCTACACCAGATCCTTCTAGCTGTTTAGCAGCCTGAGTAAAGTATCTTCCGTCTGTCCATAATCTAGCTTCATCAAGAGTTATTACTGCAGTACCTGCAGAACCTGTGAACCCTGTTATAAATTTTCTAGCTTTGAAATGTTCTCCAACATATTCACTCTGATGGAAATCTGAAGTTGGAACAACGTATGCGTCTATTCCATTTTCTTTCATTAATTCGCGAAGTTTCGCTATTCTTTCTTTAACAGTCATCATAATTTACCCCCTGCTTTTTCATAATATAATCACTTTTTTTATTAACAAACAAATATTTTCTATTTTTTTAAAATTAAAAATATTTGTTCGCTTTTAAAAAGCTGCTTCACTATTAAGTGAAACAGCTTTTATATGCTATTTTATTATATTGTATATATTAAGCTTCTACTTCTTCTTCATCTTCAACTAGTTTAGATAATCTCTTATCTAGTACGAATAATACTACTGCAGATATGAATGCAACTACTGCTATTGCTATACATACGCTAGAGAATTTGAATCCTCCTTCGAATGTAGCTGAGAATAGTGGTCCATATGCTAATGAAGATATGAATGTAGCTATACCCCAAACTGCCATCATTGTTGATAAGTAACGGCTTGGAGAATATTTACTTATGAATGCGTGTCCTAATGGTGAGAAGAACATTTCACCTAATGTTAATATGAATGAGAATATTAATAACCAAAGAACACTTATCTTAGCTCCACCACGCATCATATCTAATGCTGCGAAGAATATGTAAGATACACCAAGTAGTTGGAACTTCGTATCCTGCAACAACCCAGTTCATGTTTTCTGTCCAGTAGTAGTAAACTGGTAGATATGCTAAGTTCCAGAATATCCAGAATATAACTGAGAATCCAGCTACAAGGAATATAGCAGCAATTCTTTTCTTTTCAACTTTAGTAAGAGGTTCATTTTTAGCTTCTTCTTTATGAGCAGCTTTTTCAGCTTTTTCTCTTTCAAGTTCTTCAGCAGTTTTTTCAAATTTGAATGGTTTTTTACCAACTTCACCCATGAAACGATTACCAAGAACGAAGAACCATAAAGCACCTAACCACATTGATACAGCAGCTAATTTGAAGCAAGGAGCAAATCCTAATACTCCATTTTTAGCGAATACGTCTTTGTATAATATACCAACTAAGAAAGTACCTATGAAAGCACCTGTGTTAACTAATGTATAACGGATAGAGAAAGCAGAGTCAACCTGATCTTTATCTGTTACTATACGTCCTATAAGTGCACCAGTTTTCTGTAAACCAAGACCTATACTTACACAGAATATCATAACATAAACCATTGCAGGTGATTTAGCTATACCACCACAATAGTAACCAATACCAGCTATTATATAACCTATTGGAGTAGTATAACGTCCACCTATATATCTATCGGCGATAACTCCTCCTAGTAATGGTCCAAGATAAGCAAATGCTGTTAATAATGATTGCATTGTAGCACCCTGTCCTTTAGAAAGTCCAAGACCTCCTGTTGCAACAGATGCTGTTACGAAAATAAGTATCAGTGAACGACCTAGATAGTAAGCAAGACGTTCAAAGATTTCAGTACATCCACATACCCAAAAGCCCTTTGGATACCCTTTTTTCTTTGTTTCTCCCATTTCTAACAAAAACCTCCCTATTCAATTTCAGCTAATTTTTTTTGCCGCTGTAGCAATAATAATGCTATTAATTTAACATTAAAGGGATTGTAATTTATATTTTAAATTTTCCCTTTTTTCAATTACATTTTAATATATCTTTTTTGTTTTATCAACGCTTTTTTTAGTATAATAAGAAACTTATATTAATAAATTTATCTTATAAATCGTATTATTTTAAAAAATCACCTTTTATGATTACGTTTTCCAACTATTTTTTTATTATTTTTTTATCAATCTTGCTTTAGTTTTGCAAATTTTTCTGAATTTTTTAGCATAATTCTTTTTTTTACTATAGTTTTTTTATCTTTTGTAAATTTCTATCTATATACTTTAAATATAACTTTTTAATATTTAATCTTAATTTCTAATTTCTTTATTTTCATAACGATAACTTTTAATTATCAGTATACAATAGACGTTACACTTTATATTATTTTTATAATTATTAAATATAAATAATTTCACTGGTATAATTTAAAATTTTTCTAGAATACTTTTAATAATTTAAATTAAGAAAGGACGCCTTACAGACGCCCTTTTTCTTTTTATTTATATATAAACTGTATTTATTACGTAAAAAAAGGACGTTTTAAACGTCCTATAATCATCTTCTTAATTACTGTATAACTCTTCTTGCAGTATATAAAGTTCTTGATGATAATTTGCTTATTTTAACAACATCACCAGTCTGTGGTGCATGTATGTACTGATCGTTTCCTAAGTACATTCCAACGTGGTGTATTCTTCCACCTTTAGCGAAGAATACTAAATCTCCTGGCTGTAATTCAGCTTTTGAAACTTTTTTACCAACATTTGCCTGATCTCTTGATACTCTTGGAAGTGATACCCCAGCACCATTTTTGAATGCATACTGCATTAATCCTGAACAGTCAAATGAGCTTGGTCCAGTTGCTCCCCATCTATATGGTTTTCCCATCTGAGCTTTTGCTACAGATATTACTTTCTGAACTTTAGCATTTACTGGTTCATTGTAGTTAAGATAATCTGCATTTACCCATCCTTTTTCACCATCTGCTGTTTCTATTCTATTCCATCCATTTGCTTCACCTGTTATTTTTATAAGTGTACCAGGATTTAATTTTCCTTTTTCTTCTGCTTTTGCATTAGATGCAGCTCTTACAGTTAAGAAGTCACAGTTTACAACTTCTGCATATTTTTCGTTTGCAACTTTTGTTCCATCAGCATTAAATCTAAATATTCCATCAGTTGTTTTAACTACTTCGTTAGCAGCTAATGTTCCATCAGCTTTAAAGAAGTAATCAACATCTTTTATTGTTCTATATCTTGACTGAGCCATTTCGAAGTTATTCATGAAGTAATATTTTTCTCCATTTGCTTCTACCCAGCCTTTTACTTTATTTCCATTTTTGTAGTAGTAAGTTTTGTTACCCTCTTTAACAAAACCATTTTTAGCTGCAGCTCTTGTTTCTGTAGTTTCAGAAACTACTGCTATGTCAGATATTTCATCTGCCATTACTGTATTATTTCCAGCAAATGCTGTTAGTGATCCAGCTATTATTACTGCTGCCATTATTTTAGATATTTTTTTGTTTATATTTAACGAATGCATTAATCGCCCTCCTGATTTCTCTTAAATTAGTTAGTGGTTAATGTAGTAAAATTTAACTTCTTAAATTCTACATTTTTTATTCTATCATAGCTTGTTACATTAGACAAGCTTTTTTGTAACATTTCTGTAACTTTTTTATTATTTTTGTTGTTACCTCTGTTGTAACCATTGAAATTCCAACATTTAAAATAGTAACAATTTGAAATTTATCCCAAAATTCGTTGTATTTTTTTAAGCCTTACAGTTATTAAATATATCATTTTTGTATTATTATGTCAACCTTCTATGCTATTTTTGTTAAATCTAAAAAAAAAGACTAGATTTTTTAATAAATCCAGCCTTTTTTACACTTTATTTTACTATAATAATATTTTTTTGTTACTATTTTGTTTCTATTTTGTTTTTATTTTAAATTTTAGCCTATTTTCTAACATACAACAAACAACTTGTATATATTTGTTACAATCTGTAACAATTTACATTTATTTTCGTTTGAGTTTCTTTTTCACTATATCTGTTATCATAGAAACCTCTTCTACTCTAAGTAGTATTATAAGAAGTGCGTAAACACCAGCACCTACTATTATAGCAGTACCTAAAGATATAACTTCCATAATAAAACCTGCACCTAGAGCTCCAAATATAACCTTATATACAAATCTCGCTACTCCCCCCATTATAATTGCAGAAAAAGTTGTCTTTAAAAACACTATAATAATCTTTCTTTGACCAAAATCGCCAATTTTTTTCTTTAGACTTCTAAATAGCAATGTAATACATATAATAGATGATAAGCTAGTTGCAAGTGCAAGCCCTGCATGTTTTAAGTACTTTATAAATAAAAGATTCATGCATATATTCATGACAACTGCTATTGTAGCATTTATCATAGGTGTCTTTGTATCCTGCACAGAGTAAAATATCTTTGTAAGAATATCTCTAAGCCCAACACCTATAAGCCCTATAGAATAGAATATAAGCGCCACAGCCGTCATCTGTGTAGCTCTAGTATCAAAAGCACCTCTCTGGAAGAGTATTCTAACTATTGGCTCTGATAAAACCATTGCTCCTACTGTCATAGGCATTATTATAATTATTACAGAGTTGATACTTTTTCTAATAAACTCAAAAAACTCTGTTCTATCCACCAATGCAGATAATCTCGAAAACTGAGGATATACAACTGCAGATATCGACGCTATAAACATTCCAGTTACAAAACCTTTTAATCTATCCGCATAGTTTAACGCCGATATACTTCCCTCTACAAGTGTAGAAGCTAACGTCTTATCCACCATTATATTTATCTGATCTACTGCAACCCCAACTACTATTGGAGCTACAAGTATAAGCATCTTCTTTACATACTCATCTTTAAAATCTACAAATAGTCTGTATTTGTAACCTTTCTTATACGCAAACGGCACCTGGAATAAGAACTGGCTCGCCATCGCAAACAATGCTCCAACAGGAAGTATGTAAATATTATCAAGTAATACACTAAGTATCATAGCTGTTATTAGTATAATATTGTACGGCAATCCTATAAGCCCTGGTATAGTAAAGCTACCCTTTGATTGAAGGTAAGACTTCATTATATCGCTTAGACCTGTAAATATCGCGCCAAATATTATTATCCTTGTAAATAATACTGCCTGTCTAAATGTTTCACCTTTAAATCCCATAGCAAATATTTTTACTATAGGCTCTGCAAATATAAATGAAATAGTAGATAGTATTATTCCCAATATTATAGTTATATTTAGTATATTATTTGAGAATCTAAGTGCCTTTTCTTCTCCACCCTCTCTTAAATTTTCGTAGTAAAGAGGTATAAATGTCGTCGCAAGCGCTGTAGCAACTAGTGTAAATAGAACTTTTGGTATGTTTGATGCTGCTATAAATACATCACTATAAACTGTAGCACCGTATAATGCACCAAGTACTAATTCCCTTCCAAATCCTAATATCTTTGAAAGCATTGTGACAATCATTAGAGATACGGTTGCTTTTGCTACCTTACCCATTTATCTTATATCCCCCTCTCCATAAAAAGAGGCTTCATCTTCTGCTATTTTATCCCAAGAGAAATTCTCTAATGTGTACTTCGAAAGATATTCTTTGTCATTTTCAGAGTTAGCTACTTCCACAACTCTTTTCGCAATTCTTATTTCAAATTCATCACCATCAGCTACAATATTTTCTTTTATCCCAATAGCTTCAGAAATTCCACCTGCATCACTACCTACAACAGGCACACCACACGCATTTGCTTCAGTTATAACGCAGCCAAACCCCTCTCTTCTACTTGGAATTATCATAACATCCATTGTATTCATCAAATTTCTAACCATATCTACATCTTGATTTCCTGTAAATACAACCTTTAAACCTTTTTCTTTACATTCTTTTTCTACATGAGCTTTTAAAGGTCCATCCCCTACAACTGTAAATGTATATTCATTATTTGAATCAAGCTGCTTTATCTTATCAAATATCTCAGCAAATTTATCAGCTCTTTTTATCTTATTTATTGCTCCTACAAATCCTACATTCTTTCCAGATATGTTGTATTTTTCTTTTATAGAATTTTTTTCTGTATCAGATACTATGTAGAAGTTTTTATTGTTTACACCATTTCTCGATGCGGTACAGTTATCTCCTGTATACCCTAGCTCTCTAGCAGTATCCATAAGCTTCTTACTTACAAATATATTCTGTTTAGCATTTTCCATTATCTGAAGTATCTTTGTTTTTATATGCTCATTCTCAAATGGCATAGTATGTACATCACTTCCATGGTAAGTTACGATATATGGCTTTTTAAAATCCTTATTTATCCAATACGCAATTCTACCATGAGGATACCCCCAATGGCAGCTAAGCATATCACATTCTTCTATATCTGATTTACACGCATCAAAAAATTCTACAAATCTATCTTTATCATTTTCTAGCTTTTCAGCTTTTTTGCTCTTCATATCTATACTTAAATATACTTTTTTGTATTTTATACCGTCAAGCTCAAATCCATCGCTACTTTTATCGTATGTATGCTTGCCAGCTAATTTTTTAGCCATTCTAAAAATACCAGTATCTTTAAACTGTACAGATATTACTTTATATTCGTTCTCCGGATGATTTTTCATTATTGCTTTTATCTTTTCATGTGTAGCCATAAAAAGACCTTTTTTATTATTCTCATCCATATTGACAATATATAGTATCTTCATAAAGTTGTATCCTTTCTAAAAATAAATTCCTATATTAATCGCTAATTTTATATTATACAGCATTACAGTTAAGTTTAATAGATTTTTAATTAATTACATAAAAAAATACTGCCATAGAACACCTTTAAAAGGTGTTCTTATGACAGTA
>NZ_QUGE01000027.1:322-29082 GCF_003478825.1 Peptoclostridium sp. AF21-18 | reverse complement strand
TTCTGTGTTCGGAATGGGAACAGGTGTATCCTCTCTTCTATAATAACCACATATTCTTTAATTGTTGTGACAACTTATCGCCGTCGCAAGTATTATATTATCATCTTCTTTATTAATCGTCAATACTTTTTTAAAACTTTTTTTTAATTTTTTTTAAAAGTTTATTTTCGATTGTTTCGAAGTGATGAAATATATTCTATAACATAAAAAGACCAATGTAAAGTATTAATTTACATTGGTCTATATTTTTTCTAAATAGATATATTAATAAATATTAAATTATTTATAATCTTTTTCAAACTCATTAACAGCATCCATTAATGTAGTTGCTACATATGCTGAAGCAGGTCCACCACCAAATGCTATAGCTACACCAGCTGCTTCTAATATTTCTTCTTTTGTACAACCAGCTTTAAACGCATTATTTACATGTCCTACTATACAATATTCACATCTACTAAAAGCTGCTATACCTACTGCTATAAGTTCTTTAGTTTTTAAATCAACAGCTCCATCTGATAAAACTGCTCCTGCAAACTGTCCAAATCCCTGTGCTATCTCTGGTTTATTAGCTGCAAAATCTGCCATACCTTTTGATGTTGCTTCTGCCATTGCTCTTACGTCTTTCATAGTTAGACCTCCTAAAAAATTATAATCTCTAACTATGAAATTACCACTTGAAAACCTTATTTTCAACACTTTATATAAAGTATAGTTTTAAATTATAACCAATATTCTATATATAGATAAAAGCTTTTTTTACTATTCCTATCTTTAACAAAAAATAAAAAGTGCTACTCAAAGCATTGAATAGCACATACATATCATCTATATTTTTTCGTATTCTTTTCTTAATTTTTCTACTACCTTTTTTTCTAATCTCGATACTGTCATCTGTGAGATATTAAGTTCTGTTGCTATAACAGACTGAGTCTTATTATGGAAGAACCTATCTTTTAAAATCTTAACCTCTAACTCATTTAAATTCTGCATAAATCTGTTGAGAAAATCTTTTTGCTCTATATTGCCAAAATCTTTTTCTTCAACGCCAACTCTATCAGAAAGAGTAAGATCGTCTTCAGAATCATCTCCACCTGAAGCGTCAAGTGATACAGGCTGATAACTATATGAAGCCTCCATAGCCTCAAGAACATCTTCTTCTCTGCATCCTATATACTCAGCTATATCATTAACTGAAGGATGTCTTTTCTTTTCCTGCTCAATTGCTATCTTAGCATTACTTATTTTCTTACTAAGCTCTTGAATTCTTCTAGGAACTCTCATAGTCCATACTTTATCTCTAAAATACTTTTTAATCTCCCCTATAATAGTCGGAGTAGCAAAACTAGAAAATTCAAATCCCTTGCTAATATCGTATCTATCTATTGCATAAATAAGCGCTAAAGAAGCTACCTGATAGATATCCTCATAATCTACACCCTTATTTATATATTTTTTAGCGAGTATTCTAGCTAGATAAAGATGTCTTTCTATAAGAATATTTCTTATATCGATATCCTTGTTATCGCTGTACAGTCTAAAAAGCTCTTTTGTATCCATATCCAGGTAGTTTGCAGCTCCTGCTACACTTTTCATTAAATATCAGCTCCTAAATATTTAGTCATTCTAATAACTGTACCTTCATTTTCTATTGATTCTATACTTACCTCGTCCATTAACGTTTTAATAATAAATAAACCTAAACCACTTTCTTTAGGCATATCTAAATCAGGCTCCTTTATAGCCTCAACGTCACAACCTTTACCGTTGTCTTTTATCTCTATACAAATTCCAGATTCAAACATCTTAAAAGTTATAAAAAACTTATCATCATCACTGTGTTTTATAGCATTAGTACATGCTTCAGAAACAGCAACCTTCATATCTTCTATATCATCAATTGAAAAACCAATTTTGTTGGCTATTCCTGAAGTAGTAAGTCTTATAATGCTTACATACTCTGGATTTGAACTTATCTCCATTTTTATAGTTTCATAAGTCAATTTTTATCCCTCCACATTAAATATTTTATCAAGCCCCGTAATTTCTAATATCTTTCTTACGTTACTTCTAGGATTACTAAGGTATATACCCTTACCATTGACTTTCAATCTTTTTAGCACGCCTACCATTACTCCTAGACCAGTTGAATCAATATACTCTAATTTATCTAAGTCTATTTTTATATTTTGAGAATTTTCATCAACAAGATCATTAAGAGATTTTTTAAATACCTCTGCACTAGAAACATCAAGTTCTCCAATAAGAGCAACATTCCACACATTCTCTTCTACATTAAAAGATGAATCTATTTTTATCGACATATCACACCTCCAAATTAAAATTATATCCCATAAAATATCCTTAATTTATTATTTGTCTTTTTTCTTCTTATTTTTTCTTTTTTTCTTTATAAAACCAAATATATTTATATAGCTTCCTATACTGCTAGCGGTTTCTACTAAACTGTCTACACTGTCTGTTATAGATGAAACATTATTAATAATATTATTTATATCTTTTTCATTTTCATCCACTATTCTTGTAGCTCTAGTAACAAGAGCATTTGCATTATCTATAGTCTTAGATGCACTGTTTAAAGTCTTTGCTAAATACACAGCAATTATTATAGCAGAAACACCTAATAAAACTCCACATACCTGCCATCCAATTGCATTCATATTAAAGCTCCTCTTCTTTATCTGTATCTAAAACAATATCGTCATCCATATCGTCTTCAACCTCTTTAAATGTTCTGCTGATTACTATATTTTCATCTTCTAAATCCACGTCTTCGTATCCATCTTCATCTACTTCGAATAAAGTTTCTGAAAAAGTACTTATTCTATTCTTTACAGAATCAAAAGTATTTTTAACAGTTTCTTCTGGATTTTCTTTTATATCTTCAAATTTTTCTTTTGCGTCCTTTCTAAGTTCAGATCCTTTTTTAGGCGCTAAAAATAATCCCGCCACAAAACCTACTATGGCACCAAATATCATTAATCCACCTTTTTTGCCGCTCATTGAAAATCAGCTCCTCTCTTTTTTGTATACAATTATTATAACATATAAAGCTATAACTTCATTATAAAAAACTACTTCTATCGTTAACAAAAAATACTTTTATTCTACACTTTTAAAATCTGATTATTATTTAATCTCATAATAAAAGGAGACTCCCGTTAAAGGAATCTCCTCATATAAACACTACTATTTTGAACTTAACAGTATCTATCCCTAGATGCGTTAAAGTCCTTTTCAATCCAGTCAATTTCCAAAATCTCTATTTTCTTTTCTTCTGCAATCTGTCTTATACTCTCAATATCTTCTTCTTCAATCATTAAAGAAATACCGCAGCATTTGCTAAGTTTTCTAGGAGTCGGAGCTATGACTGCTTTTATTTTTGCATTATTTAGTTCTTTTTTTAACCTCATACCATTTTCATGGTTGTTAAAAAGCACATAATACTGTTTCATTTACATCATTTCCTTTGCTCTACAAAGAACATCTCGTTCCTTTTGATAATATACTATTATTCTATCAATAATATATTATTTTTCAAGCATTTCTATAAATGCACTTACTCTTGTTCTCATCTGCTGAGCATCACTATCTGTGTAGTCAGTTTCTATTCCAAGAACTGGTATACCTGCTTTTTTAAGTTCTCTTTCTACTAGGAATCCTTCAACATCGTAAGTACTACAGAATTTTAAGTTAACATCTATAACACCGTCAACATTGTATTCTTTAGCGTATCTTATTATATCGTCTATTCTAGCTCTATTTGGAGTGAAGCAAGCACAGTTTATACCCATGTATCTATTAGCAAGGGCATCTATCTGTCCATCTAAATCTGTCTGAGTTTCGTCTACAAGATTTTCAAAATATCTAGCACCAGTACACATTTCTTCACATACAACTGCTCCACCGCTAGTTTCTATTATGTTGTGTATTTTCCAGTTTGGTATAGCTAAAGGAGTACCAGTTAGAAGTATTCTCTTAGTTCCTTCTGGGAATACACTAACACCCTCTTCTACTCTCTTTTCTAATTCGTCGCAAAGTTTGTTAGTCATCTGAGTGAAACGAGTTGGATCATCATAGAATGCTATCTGAGATATTAATAATACGTCTTTACCACTTATTGGTAATTTTTCATTTTTTCTTAATTCATATAGACGTTTAAGAGCTCTTCTCTTATCGTTTATAAGTTTTATACTTTCTCCTAAGCTTTCTGCTGTTACTTCATTTCCAGTTACTTCTTCAACAACTTTTTTGAAGTCTTTTATTTCTTCAGCCCAAGCTTTTATATCTTTTTCTCTCTTCATCTGAGGTAAATCCATTACATGAACAGGGACATCTTCGGCTAATATTTCCCATGCTTTTTTCTTTCCATCGCAAGTAGTTTCTCCAACGTACATATCTGCTATACGGAAGAATGGACATGTTCTATCTAATCTAGCACCTACTGATGCTTTTATTAATGGACATGTATTAGATGGAAGAACTTTTTCTCCACCTGGTACCCAGAACTGAGAACCACCGCAAAGACCTGTAGCTATTGCTTTAGCTGCAAATACTATTTCATCTGGAACATAAACGCAGAAAGTACCGAATACTTTTCCACCATTTTTCTGATGTTCAACTAGTTCTGCTGGTCTAACACCATGTATTTCAGACACTACGAAATCATAGTAATCCATTGATTCTGGACGGTTTTCCTGAGATAAATAAACATCTCCAAAAGCCTGAGGTAATACTTCACATAATTGGTCATGAGTTTCAAGATCCATACCTAGATCTTCCCACATTTTATGATAATCTGCCATTTCAAAAATCCCCCTTAAAAACATAATTTTTTAGATATTTACTAACCAAACGTATTCAAAATATCTGACATTTTAAATTTAACACATTTCCTTTATGATTTTCAATTGGAGAGGTTGAAAATGCTATTGTTTATAAGTATATCTATTTATAACTATATAGATTAACTCTATACCAGACTTTTATAGTCTATTTTGATGTGTTGACTAATTTTTCGATAATATCTATACTATTTTTGTAAACGTTTTATTGTTGAATAAAATGTTTATACTTATAGTCAAAGGGGGAGAAAAGTTATGACTAAATATAGTAAAGTTCCAGTATTTGAAAACGGAATGGCTCAGCCTGTATTTCCTTTCACTGATGGGAAAACAGGAGAAAATTATAATCCAGCTACTTCTGACATAGTAAGATACTGCGTATACGTTGAATCTGACTACGATATGGATGGAGATGGAAAAAGAGACCTTATAAAAACTCTTATTCAGGTTCCAAGAAGTGCTGTTGAAGGAAACTACAAAGCAGCATCTTTATTCGAAGCTCGTCCATACTGTGCTGGTGTAAATGAAGATGGCTACGACCACATGAAAGAAGTTGCAGAAAAAGAATACAGAAAATTTGACTTTGCAGACCTTAAAAAAGAAGTACCTGCTCGTATACCTACAGGTTCTATAAGTGCTATGGATCTTGCATTAAAGTCAAATGCTTCTGATTGGTACTACAAAGACAAAGGAAATAACGACAGCATGGTATATGAAAACCTTGAAAACTTCAACTACTACCTTGTTCGTGGTTTCGCAGTAATCATAAGTGCAGGTTTTGGAGCTCTTGGCTCAGATGGATTTAACTTTGTTGGCTCTGAATTTGAAAGAGATGCTTTCAAATCTGTTGTTGAATGGCTTCATGGAGATCGTGTTGCTTATGCAGATAGAGAAGGTACAATAGAAACAAAAGCTGATTGGTCAAATGGAAATGTAGCAATGACAGGTAGATCTTATGCAGGAACTATGCCTTTCGCTGTTGCAACAACTGGTGTTGAAGGTCTTAAAACAATAGTTCCAGTTGCAGGAATATCTGACTGGTATAGCCAGCAGAATATGCAGGGTTCTCAGCGTTATTGGCCAAAAGAAGTATTAAATAGCTTCCTTGCTTACTTCTGCTCAAGTAGATACAACGATGAAACTTTATCTGAAAAAGAATTAGATGATATAGCTGCATTCCACCACGAACTTAGTCTTCAGCAGTTAAGCTGTGGTTCTGACTACGATGAAGAATTCTGGGGTGCTGGAAACTACCGTCTAAACTACGATAAAATAAAATGTAGTGCTCTAATAGTTCAGGGCTTAAACGACGAAAATGTATCTACAAAACAGTTTGAAATGATGTACAAAGCGTATAAAAAATCTGGACAGACAGTTAAAACAATAGTTCATCAGGGACCACATATAACTCCTACTATGGCAAATAAAAACTACGGTATCCTTATAGATGGAAATTTCTACGATGATATAGTAAATAAATGGATATCTCATTATCTATACAATTTAGACAACTGTGCAGAAGAAATGCCAGAAGTTTTAGTTCAGACAAACTACGACCAGAATAAATGGGAAACTTGCGATTCTTGGGAAACTGCATTCTCTATGAAACTAGAAAGTGCTGAATCTGGTGTATCTGTAATAGATACTGATTGGGAATCAGCTGGTGTTTGTGCTGAAAACTTTGACGAAGCTATGAGTCTTAAATCTTCAAATATGAATAAACGCTTTGTAACAGCTCCTCTTGATGAAGAACTTACTATACAGGGAACTGTTCATCTAAATTTAAAAGCTGCATTAAAAGATGGGGATATAGAAAATGACTTCAATCCTGAAAACAGAAACGATGCAGACTCATTAACTATGAAACTTGGCGATTCTAAAGTTACTGGTAGAATGGACGACGTTAAATTAGTTGCTATGCTATACGATGTATGCGATGAAAAATTTGACAGTATACAGACAGTAGATCCAGAAAGAAATATAATACCTGTTGTAAAAGTTCAGGAAAATGGTGTAATAAATGGTGGAGATTTACCATCATTTGACCTTTGTGAATTTGAAACTGTTCATAAAAATTATCGCCCAATAACTCGTGCATATGCTGACCTTTGTAATCCAGAAGCTGGATATGAACCAGAAACTGCTATAAACAGCATAGAGCTTAAAAAAGGTGAATACCATGAGTACAATATATATCTAAATGCAACTAGATATACTGTTAAACCTGGACACAGTCTTGCACTTGTTATAACAACAGAAGACCCTGTAAACTGTTTAATACACAAAACTTACTCAGTTGAAATAGATAACGCTTCTGTAAATGCAACTGTTCCTGTAACAGCAGAAAGCAGCAACCTAAAAACAACTATAAAATAATATATTAAACACATAATAAAAAGGGTTATGCTCAATTAAAAGCATAACCCTTTAACTTTTTATCTATTCTTCTGTTTCATTTTCTTCATCAGTAGTTATTTTTGCAATAGATACTATGCTAACTTCTTCATCTACATTCATAAGTTTAACTCCGCTAGTTACTCTTCCAAATATAGATATCTCACCTACTTTGATTCTTATTAATACTCCATCAGAGTTTATTATCATCATTTCATCATCTTCAGCTACCATTTCAGCTCCGACTATTGAACCAGTTTTTTCAGATATGTTGTAAGTTTTTATACCTTTACCAGCTCTTATCTGACTTCTGTATTCTTCAAGATCAGTTCTCTTTCCAAATCCATTTTCACTTACTACAAGCATATCAGTACCTTCACTAGCTAAGCTCATAGATACAACAGTATCTCCTTCGCCAAGTGTAATACCTTTAACACCCATAGCAGTTCTTCCCATATCTCTAACGTCTTTTTCAGAGAATCTTATAGACATACCATTTCTAGTTACAAGCATAACATCCTGATCCCCATCAGTTAATTTAACTCCTATAACCTCATCGCCTTCTTTAAGACCTATTGAGATTAATCCAGATTTATTGATATTCTTGAAGTCGCTTATCTTAGTCTTTTTAACCATACCCTTCTTAGTAGCTATTAGAAGATATTTATTTTCTTCTTTTCCATCTACATCTATTAGAGTAGCTATTTTTTCTCCAGGTCCAAGCTGAAGTAGATTAACTATTGCAGTTCCCTTAGCCTGTCTCTTTCCTTCTGGTATTTCGTATGCATTTAATCTAAATACTCTACCTCTATTAGTAAAGAATAATAATCTACTGTGAGTAGTTGTACTTATTAGGTGTTTTACGAAATCTTCTTCTCTTGTTGTAAGAGCTGATATTCCTCTTCCACCTCTCTTCTGACTTCTGTAAGTATCAGCAGGAAGTCTTTTTATATATCCAAAGTGAGTAAGAGTTATAGCTATTTCTTCTTCATCTATAAGGTCTATAACATCTATTTCACCTTCTGCATGCTGAATTTCTGTTCTTCTTTCATCAGTATATTTATTTTTGATTTCTATTATTTCATCTTTAATTACTCCAAGTAATACTTCTTCGCTTGCAAGTATTTCTTTTAATTCAGCTATTTTTTTCATTAATTCGTCGTATTCAGCGTCTATTTTTTCTCTTTCTAATCCTGTAAGTCTGTTAAGTCTCATTTCAAGGATAGCCTGAGCCTGAATTTCTGTTAGACCGAATCTTTCAATTAATTTTTCTTTAGCTTCTAAAGAAGTTTTTGAAGATCTTATTGTTTCTATTACAGCATCTATATTATCTAGTGCTATTTTTAAACCTTCTAATATATGAGCTCTAGCTTCAGCTTTATTTAGCTCGTATTTAGTTCTTCTTGTTACAACATCTTTCTGATGTTCTATGTAGTAATGAAGAACTTCTTTAAGATTTAAACATTTTGGCTCTCCATTTACAAGTGCTATCATAATAACACTTATAGTTTCTTCCATCTGAGAATGTTTGTATAGATTATTTAAGATTATGTTGGCATTTACATCTCTCTTAAGCTCTATAACTATTCTCATACCATTTCTATTACTTTCATCTCTAAGGTCTGATATACCTTCGATTTTCTTGTCTTTTACAAGTTCAGCTATTCTTTCAACTAATCTCGCTTTATTTACCTGATATGGTATTTCTGTTACAACTATCTGCTGTTTTCCTTTTGGAAGTTCTTCTATTTCAGCCCTAGCTCTAACTTTTATCTTACCTCTACCTGTTCTGTAGGCTTCTTTTATGCTTTCAGTTCCCATTATTATTGCACCAGTTGGGAAGTCAGGTCCTTTTACATAAGCCATTAATTCTTCAACATCTGACTCTGGTTTATCTATTAGATGAACTGTTGCATCTATTACCTCTCCTAAATTGTGAGGAGGTATAGATGTAGCCATACCAACTGCTATACCATTAGATCCATTTACTAATAAGTTAGGGAATCTTGCTGGTAACACTAATGGTTCTTTTAAAGATTCATCAAAGTTTGGTCCAAAGTCTACAGTTTCTTTATCTATATCTCTAAGTAATTCTAGTGATAATTTACTCATTCTGGCTTCAGTATAACGCATCGCAGCTGGTGAATCCCCATCTACTGAACCAAAGTTCCCATGACCGTCAACTAGAGGCACTCTTGTTGAGAAGTCCTGAGCCATTTTAACCATTGCCATATATACTGAACTATCACCATGTGGATGGTACTTACCTAGAACGTCCCCGACAATACGGGCTGATTTTCTATATGGTTTATCTGGAGAAAGATTTAATTCATTCATAGAGTATAATATTCTTCTATGAACTGGTTTTAATCCATCTCTTACATCTGGAAGAGCACGCCCGACGATAACGCTCATTGAATATTCTATGTAAGATTTTTTCATCTCACTAGCTATTTCTATCGGAAGTATTCTGCTAGTATTTTTTTCGTCCTGCATTTTTTATCTCCTCTCCTATACGTCTAGATTTCTAACATATTTTGCATTTTCCTGTATGAATTCTCTTCTTGGAGCAACTTTATCTCCCATAAGCATAGAGAATATTTCATCAGCTATTGCAGCATCTTCTATAGTAACCTGTAGAAGAGTTCTTGTTTCTGGGTTCATTGTTGTATCCCAAAGCTGTTCTGGGTTCATTTCCCCAAGCCCTTTATATCTCTGTATATCGTATTTATCTCTACCTATTTCATTAAGTAGGTCGTCTAATTCTTTATCTGAGTATACATAGTATTCTTTCTTCTGTTTAGTAACCTTGTATAGAGGTGGCTGTGCAGCATACACATATCCCTCTTCTATTAAAGGTCTCATATATCTGAAGAAGAATGTTAATAATAGTGTTCTGATGTGTGCACCATCGACATCGGCATCGGTCATTATTATGATTTTATGGTATCTAGCTTTTTCTAAATCAAAATCATTACCTATACCACATCCGTAAGCAGTTATCATATTTTTTATTTCATCAGAAGCTAATATTTTATCTAATCTTGATTTTTCAACATTTAAAATTTTACCTCTTAAAGGAAGTATAGCCTGAGTATTTCTATCTCTACCCTGTTTTGCAGAACCACCGGCAGAATCCCCTTCGACTAAGAATATTTCACTCTTAGATGGGTCTTTTTCTGAGCAGTCTGCAAGTTTTCCTGGTAGAGAAGTACTTTCAAGTACGCTTTTTCTTCTAGTTAATTCTCTAGCTCTCTTAGCCGCTTCTCTAGCTCTCTGTGCTCTTAAAGCTTTATCAACTATAACTTTTGCTGTATTTGGATTTTCTTCAAGGAATGATCCTAATTCCTCAACAGTAACTCCATCAACTATACCTCTCATGAAAGTATTACCAAGTTTTGTCTTAGTCTGACCTTCAAACTGAGGATCTGGAAGTTTTACAGATACAACAGCTGTAAGCCCTTCTCTTATATCTTCTCCTGAAAGATTAGAATCTTTATCTTTTAAAGCCCCATTTCTCTTAGCGTATTCATTTATAGTTTTTGTAAGAGCTGCTTTAAATCCTGCAAGGTGTGAACCACCTTCGTGAGTATTTATATTATTTGCAAATGAATATATATTTTCTGTATATCCATCTGTATACTGCATAGCTATTTCAACTAAGCAGTCATCTACTTTTTTGTCTATATATACTATATCTTCATGTATTCCTGTTCTAGACTTATTAAGGAATTTAACGTATTCAACAAGACCTCCTGTATAGTGGAAATCTCTATATTTTTCCTTACCTTCTCTTTTATCCTCAAATATTATTTTTATTCCTTTATTTAAGAATGAAAGCTCTCTAAGTCTGTATTCAAGAGTATCGAAGCTAAACTCTATCTCATCAAAAATTTCTGCATCAGGCATAAAAGATATTATAGTACCTGTATGATCTGACTCTCCAACTACTTCTAACTTAGTTTGAGGATTTCCTTTTTTGTATTCCTGTCTATAAGCCTTTCCATCTCTGTGAACTTCAGCCACTAGCCATTCAGAAAGCGCATTAACAACAGAAACCCCAACACCGTGAAGACCTCCAGATACCTTGTATCCTCCACCGCCAAATTTACCACCGGCATGAAGAACAGTAAGTACTGTTTCAAGAGTTGATAATCCAGTCTTTGGATGAACCTCTACTGGTATCCCCCTACCGTCATCTTCTACAGTTATACTTCCATCTGCATTTATAGCAACGTATATTTTTGAGCAATTTCCAGCAAGTGCCTCATCTATACTATTGTCTACTACTTCGTACACTAAATGATGTAGTCCTCTAGGACCAGTTGATCCAATGTACATTCCAGGTCTTTTTCTAACGGCTTCTAAACCTTCAAGAACCTGAATTTGACTTGCACCGTATTCCTGTTTCATTTAATTTCCTCCATTCTCCGTTTTAACTACTTTTCCATTATCTATATAAAAAACTGTAGTATTATTCATATCCAGTACGTTTTTATGTAGATACTCAGCAGTTGTAATAAACATTTGAACATCTTTTAGATTGTCGACCAAAAGCTTTTGTCTTTTTTCATCGAGCTCACTAAAAACATCGTCCAAAATTAGAAGTGGATATTCTCCAACTTCTCTATTTATAAGTTCTATTTCAGATAATTTCAACGATATAGACGCTGTCCTCTGCTGCCCCTGAGAACCATAAAGTCTAACATCTAGTCCATTTATCTGAATTAAAATATCATCCTTATGAATCCCATATCCGCTGATTCTCATATCTAAATCGTGTTTTCTCTTATCTTTTAAAATACTAATAAACTTATCTTTTATACTAGATTCCTCATCTAGTTGAATCTGACTTTTATAAATAACATTCAAATCCTCTTTATTATCTGTCAATCTAGAGTGCATATCTTTAGAAATTTCGGCAATTCTTTCAATAAATTTCTTTCTAAACATAAAAATTTTACTTCCATAATCTGCCAAACTCTCATCGTATACATCTAAGAGATTTAAATCTGGATTTATATTTTTTAAAAGCTTGTTTCTATTCGCCAAAATTTTATTGTAACCAGTTAAAAGACCATAATATCCAGGCACAATCTGGCTTATTTCCCTATCTATAAAGCTTCTTCTTATTTTAGGACCATCTTTAACCAATCTCAAATCTTCAGGCGAAAAAATAACGACATTTATATTTCCCAAAAGCTCAGCTAATTTTATAATAGGTATTTTATTTACCTTTATTCCTTTCTTAGCCTTATTTATAGCTATTTCAACCATTCCTTTTCTATCATTTTTTTCATAACCACCTCCGACATAGAGATTTTCTGTATTAAATTTAATAAGTTCTCTATCTCTATTTGTTCTAAATGATTTTCCAAATGCCAATAAGTAAATAGCTTCTGCTATATTGGTCTTTCCCTGACCATTAGAGCCTAGTAATAGGTTTATTCTATCGTTAAATTCGATATATAGCTTGTCGTAATTTCTATAATTAACCAATTGAAGATTTTTTAGTTTCACAAAAACTCTCCTCTATTCTGCTACAACTTTTATCATTTCGCCTTCAACCTCGATAACATCTCCGTCAAAAAGCTTTTTACCTCTTCTTGTTTCAATTTCTCCATTAACTTTTACAAGCTCTTCTGCTATAAGAAATTTAGCATGCCCACCTGTAGATGCTATATCTGCAAGTTTAAGTGCTTGATCAAGTTTTATGTATTCAGAATCTATTTTGATTTCTATCATACTCGATCCTCCTTTAAAAAATATAAACGGTAAATCATAATATACCTAATTATATAATTATACCATATTTTTAAAATTTATTCACTATTGACTAAAATAGCCTTGTTTATATATATTGCCCTTTAAACTCGATTTAATAGCCTTATAATTATATTTTTATATACTACCTCGAGCATGTTAATTATAAAACATATGTTCTTGAATTTTTTAAAATAAAAGCAGCTAAAATAAATTAATTTTTTAGCTGCTTTTTATAAACTTTGTAAAATTTTATCTATTACATATTAGAAGACATTCTTACAGGAAGAAGTAGGTAAGTATAGTCTATTTCATCGACTGGTTTTACTATACAAGGATTTACATTTGTTGTAAATTCTATGTATATTTCTTCGCTGTCTATATATCTAAGACCTTCCATTAAATATCTCGAGTTGAAAGCTATATCTAAGTATTCTCCTTCAAGCTCTAATGCAACTTCTTCATAAACATTACCTCTATCAGTATTTGAAGTTATAACCATTGCGTCATCTCTTATAGATAATTTTATAAGGTTATTTCTTTCTGACTGAGAAAGAAGTGATGCTCTTTCTATACTGTTTAAAAGTGCTTTTGATTTTAATTTTATTCTAGAATTATATTCTTTGGGAAGAAGTCTACTATAATCTATAAAATCTCCTTCTAATAATCTAGTTACTACCTTTGTATCTCCTAGCATAAATACGGCATTTTTTTCAGAGAATCCTACATTTATGCTTCCTTCACCTGTCATCAAACTATTTATATCTACTAGTGTTTTTCCAGGTATTATAACTTTTATATCTTTTGTAAAACTGTCTATAGGGCAACTTCTAACTGCTAATCTATATCCATCTATAGCAACAAGACTTGCTTTTCCGTTTTCAGCTTCTAAAAGCTCTCCCATTAAAACAGGTTTTGTCTGATTCTGAGATATAGCAAAAGATGTCTGTTTTATCATATCTTTTAGTAATTCCTGAGGAATAGAATACATTTCACTTTCTTCTACATCTGAAAAGGCTGGATATTCTTCTGCTGAGTGTCCTTTTATAGTAAATCTAGAATTTTCACAGTAGATATGTACATTGTTATTTGCATCAGTTTCTATCTGAACAAATGAATCAGGTAATTTTCTAACTATGTCTCCAAATAGTTTTGCATCAAGTACTATTTTTCCATCTTCTTCTATTTCAGATTGAACAAAAGTTTCTATTCTTATCTCTGCATCAGATCCAGTAAGTTTTAAAGCTCCATTCTCAGTTGATAATAGGATACCTTTTAATAGCTCTATTGTAGTTCTGCTGTTTATAGCTTTTTGAACTATACCTATCTTTTGAGATAATATTTTCTGATTGCATATAAGTTTCATTTTTTTCCTCCTTAGTTGTTTTGTGGATATCTTTTTTACCCTTAAAACTAAATAAATATATAAGAAACTTAGTAGTAATAGTAATAGGGGCTGTTATTAATGTTGATAATGTCGATAGGTGTTTAAATTTCAATAAAAAAACCTGTAGATAGTTTGTGAATATCTCTCTTAATAATAGCTGATTAAAATGTTGATAAAATATGGATAAAAGTTATTAACATTTTATTCTATATTTATCAACAAGAATAATGTTGATAGATTTTATCAACATCATGTATTAAAAATCTACTTTTATCTACTATAGCATCGTTTCGATATTTAATTTTATCCTTTTAAATCATTTATTATTTTTTCAACCTTTAATTTTAGGTCTATGTTTTCTTTTAAGTCTTTACTTATCTTATCGCAAGCATGTATTACAGTAGTATGATCTCTTCCGCCAAACTCTTCTCCTATTTTAGGTAGAGAAAGATCTGTTAAATCTCTAGATAAATACATTGCTATCTGTCTAGGATATGCTATTGCTCTAGTTCTTTTTTTAGAATTGAAGTCTTCCATTTTTATATCAAAAACTTCAGCTACTTTTTCTTTGATTCTAACTACATTGATTTCAGATGTATTATAAGATACGATTATATCCTTTAATGCTTCAGTTGCTACTTCAAGAGAAACTTTCTTTTTAGTAAGTGAAGAGTAGGCCATTACTCGAGTAAGCGCACCTTCAAGCTCTCTTATGTTGGATTTTACATTTTTAGCTATATAATCAGTTACCTCATCTGGAACCTCAGTATTGTCCATCTGTGCTTTTTTTCTAAGTATTGCTATTCTAGTTTCAAAATCTGGTGGCTGAATATCAGTTATTAGACCCATTTCGAATCTAGATCTAAGTCTTTCCTCTAGTGTAGGTATATCTTTTGGCGGTCTATCACTAGAGATTATTATCTGTTTGTTTGCTTCGTGAAGAGTATTAAATGTATGGAAGAATTCTTCCTGAGTTCTTTCTTTACCAGCTATAAACTGGACATCGTCTATTAAAAGAACATCTACATTTCTATACTTATTTCTAAATTCTTCGTTTTTATCGTCCTTTATAGAGTTTACAAGCTCATTTGTAAATTTTTCAGAAGAAACATATACAACCTTTTGAGTGCTATCTGCTTCTAATATATGATGCCCAATAGCCTGCATAAGGTGAGTTTTACCAAGACCAACACCTCCGTAAAGGAATAGAGGGTTGTAAGATTTTGCTGGAGATTCAGCTACTGCAACACATGCAGCATGGGCAAAACTATTACTGTTTCCTATAACAAAAGTATCAAAAGTATACTTTGGATTTAGATTGCTTTCATATTTAGTAGGAGCCTTTGGAGTTTTTGCTACAGAGTCTTTAGGATTTGAATCCATCTCTTTCAGTATAGAATCCATTTCTTTTTCATTATCTAAAACTACTATTTTTATATCTTTAGCAGTTACTTCTTTTACAACACCAGCAAGTATAGAGCTGTATCTGTTGTTTAAAATATCTTTATTAAAATCGCTGTTAGCACAAAGATATAATGTATCGTTGTGTAATAAAAGTGGCTTTACAGTAGCAAAAAATGCTTTAAAGGCTGCAGCTGAAACTTCACCTTTTAAAATTTGAAGTACTTTTTCCCACAGAGAATTGATGTCCATATTTGTATCCTCCAATTTCCGTTGCTTAGTTTTCAACATTATTATCAACAAATTTTGTGTGGATATTAAAAAAATATATAATATGTTGATATTGCTGAAATATTGTTGATAAATGTCATATAAAATAAAAAATGGATGTGAGTAAAAAAAATATAAACAATACTGTTTATATAGTTATAAAGGTTTTAAACACATCTAAAATATTGAAATAATAACGTTTTTTGATGAGTAATTAAAATTTATACACAGACATATCCACAGACTGTGCATAACTGTTGATATGTTAATAACATTTATCAACATAATTAACAAGTATTATTATAATATCAGAATAACAATGAAACTTCAATAACTTATCCACAATATAAAATCTTAAAAAATATATTTTATCAACAAATAAATTTTAGAAAAATTTATTTCATTTTTTGTTGAAGAAAATGTTTATAAAAAAGGGGTTGAAAGCTGTCGGTGTATTTTGGTAATATAAAGGAAACTTTTAAATATTTGAGTTGAAATCTTATACAAATAAAAGAGGTAGATTTATAAGTGAAAAGTTATATTAAATAGATATATTAATATTGTAAAAATTCTTTAGTGTAACTTGAAAAATTCGTTGACAACAACCATTAAAGTAATTATAATAATATGTGTTATGTTTACTTTGAGGGTAAAAGTATATTTTTTATAAATGGAAATTAATGTGAAAGGCGGTGCTATAGAATGAAAAGAACTTATCAACCAAAGAAAAGACAGAGAAAAAAAGAACACGGATTCAGAAAAAGAATGAAATCTGCTAACGGAAGAAACGTGTTAAGAAGAAGAAGAGCTAAAGGAAGAAAGAGATTAACTCATTAATTAAAAAAGGCCGCTTATAGAGTGGCTTTTTTTGTAAAATTTATCGAGTTAAACTGTGTTTATTGGAGGAAATTATGGAATTTAATAACACTAAAGGTATTAGGAAAGACTACGAATTTAGAAAAATATATAAACACGGTAAATCTTTTGCAAATAAATATTTAGTAGTCTATATATTAAAGAATAAAACTGATCAAACTAGAATCGGTATTTCTATATCTAAGAAGGTAGGAAATGCAGTAACTAGAAATAGAATCAGAAGACTTATAAAAGAGACCTATCGATTAAACATCGATGAAAATATAAAGAAAGGCTACGACTTAGTATTTATTTCCAGAGTAGCTGCTAAGGATGCAACTTATAAAGATATTGAAAAAGCAATGAATCATTTAATGAGAAAAAATAAGCTTTTAAATGAATAGGAGGTCCTATAGATTGGATAAAATAAGGAACTATATAGATAAAATCGGAAAACTTCTTACAAAGGGATGCATAGCCTTAGTTAGATTTTATCAAAAATATATATCACCTTTAAAAGGTCCAACATGTAGATTTTATCCTACCTGTTCTCAATACTCTATAGAAGCATTTAAAAAATATGGATTTTTAAAGGGATTATATTTGACAATAAGAAGAGTTTCAAAATGTCACCCTTTCCATCCAGGTGGTTACGATCCATTGAAGTAAATCTATTTTGTAGGAGGTACAAGAAGTGACCAACTTAATAGGAAAATTATTTGGAAACATTCTAGGGGCAATATATAGCTTTACAGGAAGCTACGGTATAGCAATTATACTATTCACTTTCTTAGTTAAATTACTATTAATGCCACTTACAATTAAGCAGACTAAATCTACTGTTGCAATGCAGGAGATAACACCAAGAGTTAATGAAATACAGGAAAAATACAAAAACAATCCTGAAAGACAGAACAAAGAAATAATGGAACTATATCAGAAAGCAAACATAAATCCTATGGCTGGATGTTTACCTTTACTTATACAGTTCCCTATATTAATAGGATTATTCAACTTATTAAAAGATCCAGTAGGTCTAGGAGCATTTGCTAGTCAGGCTGCTTTCCAGCAGGCTAATGGACCATTCTTATGGATGAACAACTTAACAGACCCTAATGCTATATTAGCTATATTATCTGGGGCAAGTGCATTCATAATGCAGAAAATAATGACTCCAAAAGAACAGCTTAATGGTCAGATGAAAATGATGACTTATATGATGGCAGGTCTATCATTCTACTGGGGATTCATATTCCCTGCAGGGCTTACTTTATACTGGACAATAAGTAATGTATTCGCTATATTACAGCAGGTAATAGTAACAAAACCTCTAAAAGCTAAGTTTGAAGCTGATATGAAGGAGGCTAGTAAAAATGGCAAAAAAAATAAAAATAAAAAGTAAATCACAGGAAGAAGCTGTAAAAAAAGCCCTTTTAGACCTTAATGTATCAGAGGAAGATATAGAAATTGTTGAGCTAGAAGCTCCAAGCAAAGGATTCCTAGGATTTATAGGATCTAAAGAAGGTCTTTATGAAATAACTGTTATAGAAAGAGAAACAGACGTTGCTAAGTCATTTATAGAAACACTTCTAAAAAATGCAAAAGTAAATGCCGATGTAGAAGTTAAACAGGAAGACAACCTTATAAAAGTAAATATAAAAGGCGATGAAGCAGCTTGCTTAATAGGTAGAAGAGGAGATACTCTTGATTCTATCCAGTTCTTAACAGGACTAGCTTTAAACAAGATAAACAAAGATTCTCATACTAGAGTTCTTGTAGATATAGAAAACTACAGAGAAAAAAGAGAAGAATCTTTAATAAGATATGCTAATAAAATGGCTAGAGAAGTAGCTAAAACTAAAAAAACAAAAAAACTTGACTATATGAACCCATACGAAAGAAGAATAATACATTCAGCTCTTCAGAACGACAGATATGTTATAACATATAGTGAAGGAACTGATCCATATAGAAGATTAGTAATAGAATACAAAAGATAGTTAAATAATCGCAAAGCGAGAAATTTTTCTGTTTTGGGAAATAAAATTTTACCTCCTATGTTATAGGAGGTTTTATTTTTGGTATAATAGTATATATATTTTTTAAAAGCGCAAAGAGGTGATAAATTTGTTTATAGATGATACAATAGCAGCGATTGCAACAGCGCCTGGAGAAGGTGGAATCGGAATAATAAGAATAAGTGGACCTAAATCGCTAGAAGTTGCTGAAGAAATATTCTTCTCAATGTCTGGAAAGAAAATTTCAGAATATCCAGCTAGGACTTTAATCTTCGGAAATATTAAAGACGGAGATAAAAAAATAGACGAGGTTTTAGTTGCATATATGAAAGGGCCAAACTCTTACACAGCAGAAGATGTTATAGAAATAAACTGCCATGGTGGATTTATTTCTGTAAAAAGAATACTAGAACTAGTATTATCTAAAGATGTAAGACTTGCAGAAGCTGGAGAATTTACAAAGAGAGCATTCTTAAATGGAAGAATAGACCTATCTCAGGCAGAAGCGGTAATAGACGTAATAAATGCAAAAACAGATAAGGCACATGAAGTAGCAGAAAACCAGCTTGATGGATCTCTATCTAATAGAATAAGAGAATTTAGAGAAAAAGTAACTGAGCTATTAGCACAGGTTGAAGTTGCTATAGACTATCCAGAAGAAGATATAGAATTTATAGCATATACTACTCTAGAAGAAAAAACTAGAGAATTAAATAAAGATATTAAAAAATTATATGAAACATCAGAAAGCGGAAAAATATTTAGAGAAGGTTTAAAAACTGTAATAGTTGGGAAGCCAAATGTTGGTAAATCATCTCTTCTAAACAGTATTCTTGGTGAAAATAGAGCAATAGTAACGGATATACCAGGAACAACTAGAGATGTTATAGAAGAATTTGTAAATATAAAAGGAATACCACTAAAAATAGTGGATACTGCTGGTATAAGAGAAACAGACGATGTTGTTGAAAAAATAGGTGTTGAAAAATCAATGGCATCATTTGATACAGCAGACCTAATAATAATGGTTGTAGACTCTTCATCAGAACTATCTGAGGAAGATAGAGAAATATTAGAAAAAGTACAGGGTAAGGAAACTATACTTCTACTTAATAAAACTGACCTACCTCAGGTAATAGACGAAGAAGAAGTTAAAAAATACGTAAATGAAGAAAATATAATAAAAATATCAGCGCTTCACAATGAAGGTATAGAAGATGTACACGACAGAATAGAAGCTATGGTTTATAAAGGAGATATAAAGAGCTCCTCAAATGTTATAATAACAAACTCTAGACATAAAGATGCACTTTATAGAGCTATGAAATCTGCAGAGGATGCGATGAGAGCAATAGAAGATAGAATGCCTCTAGATTTTGTAGAAGTTGATTTAAAGAATATATGGGATTATCTTGGATATATAAACGGAGATACAGTAAGTGAAGATTTATTAGACAATATATTCCATAATTTCTGCATAGGAAAATAATTATTATAAATAAATAAAGTAATTAAAAAATACGGGCTAAATTAGTCTTTTATATAAAGGTTTTTCATGGAACATATGTAGAACAAAATGTAATGAAATATTATGACGTACAAATTATATGAGAAAGGTGGAAAAAGATGAGAAAATTTGAGGCTGAAAGCTATGATATCGTAGTTGTCGGTGCTGGACATGCTGGATGTGAGGCAGCACTTGCATCTGCAAGAATGGGACATAAAACAGCTATGATAACAATGTCATTAGATTCTATAGCAGCACTTGCCTGTAACCCTTCAATAGGTGGAACAGGAAAAGGGCATTTAGTTAGAGAAATAGATGCACTTGGTGGAGAAATGGGTCTAAATATAGATAAAACATTTATCCAGAGTAGAATGTTAAATACTGCAAAGGGGCCAGCTGTACATTCTCTAAGAACTCAGGCAGATAAATTTAGATACCACGAAGAAATGAAAAAAACTATAGAAAATCAGGAAAATCTTGATTTAATAATGGATGAAGTTGTAGAAATAGCTCATGACGGGCAGAATGTTACAGGTGTAATAACTAGAATGGGTGCTATATACAGAACAAAAGCTACAATACTTGCTACAGGAGTATATTTAAACTCAAAAATATTTATAGGAGAGGTATCATTTAATGAAGGTCCAAATGCATTAGGATATGCAGCATATCTAACAGATAGTTTAAAAGAACTTGGACTTAGAATGAGAAGATTTAAAACAGGAACGCCTTGTAGAGTACATAGAGATAGCGTAGATTTTTCTAAAATGGATAGACAGGATGGGGATGCAAAAATAGTTCCGTTTTCATTTATGAACGATAAAATAGAAAGAGAACAGGTTCCATGTTACCTAACTAGAACTACTGCCGAAACAAAACAGATGATAGAGGAGAATATAAAAAGATCTGCAATGTATGGTGGAGAAATAGAAGGCGTTGGACCTAGATACTGTCCATCAATAGAAGATAAAATAGTGAGATTTTCAGACAAAGAAACTCATCAGATATTTATAGAACCAGAAGGATTAAATACAAAAGAAATGTACGTTCAGGGACTTTCTACAAGTTTACCTTTTGAAATACAGAAAGATATGTATAAAACTGTATTAGGTCTTGAAAATGTAAAAGTAATGAGACCTGCTTATGCAATCGAGTATGATTGTATAGATCCAACTCAGTTAAAATTAAACCTTGAAATAAAAGGTGTAGAAAACTTATTCAGTGCAGGACAGTTCAATGGAACATCAGGGTATGAAGAAGCTGCAGCACAGGGATTAATAGCTGGGATAAATGCAGTTAGAAAAATAGAAGGAAAAGAACCATTTACACTAGATAGATCAGAAGCATATATAGGTGTTCTTTTAGATGACCTTGTAACTAAAGGAACTAATGAGCCTTATAGAATGATGACTTCAAGATGTGAATATAGATTATATTTAAGACAGGACAATGCAGATATGAGACTTACAGAAAAAGGATATGAAATAGGTCTTGTAACTGAAGAAAGATATCAGAAATACTTAGCTAAAAAAGAAATGGTAGAAAAAGAATTTGAAAGATTAAAAGAAGTTAGAGTAACTCCAAAAGAATCAAATGAAGTAATGGAAGCTCATGGATTTGCTAAGCTAAACGTAGGATTATCTTTATATGAATTCTTAAAAAGACCAGAAGTTGATTATGCATTAATAGACGAACTTGGCAAAGGTGCTGGTGATGATGTACCTGATTATGTAAAAGAACAGTGTGTAATAGTCACTAAATACGAAGGCTATATAGATAAACAGTTAAAACAGATAGACCAATTTAAAAAGCTAGAAAGCAAAAAATTAAGCGAATCAATAAACTACTCTGAAATAGAAGGATTAAGACTAGAAGCTAGACAGAAACTAGATGCAATAAAACCAAACTCTGTTGGTCAGGCATCGAGAATATCTGGAGTTTCTCCAGCTGATATCTCTGTACTTCTTGTATACCTTGAACAGATGAGAAGAGGTAAGAAAAATGACTAATGTAAATAGAGAGCTATTAAAAAATGGAATAGAAGATTTTGGTTTAACAGCAGACGATAAAACATTAGATAGATTTAGAATGTATAGAGAACTTCTTGCTGAATGGAACCGGAAAATGAATCTGACAGGAATAGACGACGAAAAAGGAACATATATAAAACACTTTTTAGACTCAGTATCTGCTGTAAAAGGTGGATATATAAAAGACGGAATGTCTATAATAGATGTAGGAACAGGTGCAGGATTCCCTGGGGTTCCATTAAAAGTGTGTTTAGAAAATACAAAAGTAACTCTACTAGATTCTTTAAACAAGAGAATAAACTTTCTTCAGGAAGTATGTAATCAGTTAGAGCTTGAAGATGTAGAATTTATACATGGTAGAGCAGAAGACTTTGGAAAAAATCCAGAGTATAGAGAACAGTACGATATAGCTACAGCTAGAGCAGTTGCTGGACTTCCAATATTAATGGAATTCTGCGTACCATTTATAAAAGTTGGAGGATACTTTGTATGTTTAAAAGGACCTAATGCCGATTTAGAGCTTGAAGAATCTAAAAAAGCTATGGAAGTTCTTGGTATAGAATTTGTCGAAAAGCTAGATATAAAGCTGCCAGAAACAGATTTAAATCACAACATACTAGTATTCAAAAAAGTATCTGAAACACCTTCAAAATATCCGAGAAAAGCTGGGAAACCAGTAAAATCACCGATAAAATAATTTCCCGGAAAATAATTCTATAAAGTAAGAGAGGATAATTATGGGAGAAAAAAAGATAATAGAAGTATCAATAGACAGCATATTACCAAATCCATATCAGCCTAGACTTCACTTTTCAGATAGTGCATTAAAAGAATTGGCTGATTCTATAAAGGTGCATGGAATTATACAGCCTATAACTGTTAGAAAAAAAGACGACCATTACGAAATAGTTGCTGGTGAAAGAAGATTTAGAGCATCTAAATTAGCTGGACTTGAAAAAGTTCCAGTTATAATAACAGATATGGACGATGAAGCATCTGCAGTTGTTGCAATGCTTGAAAACCTACAGAGAGAAGACTTAGACTACTTAGAAGAGGCTATAGGCTATAGCAACTTAATAAAGGAATATGGATTTACACAACAGCAGCTTGCTGAAAAACTGGGAAAAAGTCAGTCTACAATAGCCAACAAGATAAGACTTCTAAAGCTTCCTGAACGTATAAGAAACGAAGCTATGGAAAAAGGATTATCAGAAAGACATACAAGAGCACTTCTAAAGCTTTTAAAATTAGATGATGAGGTAATAATTAGAAAAGCAATAGATAAGATATCTAAAAATCAGATGACAGTTAAAAAAGCTGAAGCTATGATAAAAGATATTTTAGATAATCCTAAAGAAGAGCCTAAAGCAGAAGAAGAGCCACCTAAGAGAAATATGAAGGCTATGATAAATATGAGAATATACCTAAACACTATAAAGCAGGCGTATGATATGATAAAAAATACTGGAATAGATGCCCAGTACAAAGAAGTTGAAAAAGACGACTACGTAGACGTAATTGTTAGAATACCAAAAAGAAAATAAATAAAAATAAAAAGTAACTATGAAAGTATTATTTTGTAGTTACTTTTTTTATGGAATTTATGCGATAAAAATTTCAGATAAAAAATAAAAAGAGGATATTGTATTTATAAATCTGAAAATTATAATTGACATTGTCAGAAAAATAATATATATTTTAATTTTATAAATATTCAAATTTAATAGGAGGAATTTAAAATGACAGGAATAGAAACAAAATGTGTACAATCAGGATACAAACCAGGAAATGGAGAACCAAGACAGCTTCCTATATACCAGAGTACAACTTTTAAATACGATACAAGTTCAGATATGGGTAAATTATTCGACCTTGAATCAGATGGATATATGTATTCAAGACTTGCAAACCCTACATGCGATTTTGTGGCAAAAAAAATAGCTGACCTTGAAGGTGGAACAGCGGCAATGCTTACAAGCTCAGGTCAGGCAGCAAACTTCTTTGCAGTATTCAATATAGCTGAAGCTGGAGATCATATAGTTTCATCAGCTACAATATATGGTGGAACATTTAACCTTTTCTCTGTAACAATGAAAAAAATGGGAATAGATTTTACATTTGTATCACCAGATTGTACAGAAGAAGAACTTAACCGGGCATTCAGACCAAATACAAAAGCGGTATTTGGTGAAACAATAGCAAACCCTGTACTTACAGTACTTGATATAGAAAAATTTGCAAAAGCAGCACATGCACATGGTGTTCCTCTAATAGTAGATAATACATTTGCTACACCTATAAACTGTAGACCTTTTGAATGGGGAGCAGATATAGTAACTCACTCTACAAGTAAATATATGGACGGTCATGCATCTGCAATAGGTGGATGTATAGTTGATTCGGGAAAATTTGACTGGACAAAATATCCTGACAAATTCCCTGGACTATGTACTCCAGATGAAAGTTATCATGGTGTTACATATACAGAAAAATTTGGTATAGAAGGAGCATTTATAACTAAATGTGTGGCTCAGCTTATGAGAGATTTCGGCTCAAATCAGCAGGCACAGATTGCATACCTTCTCAACATAGGACTTGAAAGTCTTCATCTAAGAGTAAAAAGACATTGTGACAGTGCACTTAAGGTAGCAAAATTCCTTGAAGAAAACGAAAATATAGCATGGGTAAATTATCCTGGACTTGAAAGCAATAAATACTATGAAACAGCAAGTAAATATCTTCCAAATGGAAGCTGTGGAGTAATAAGCTTTGGTGTAAAAGGCGGAAGAAAAGCTGCTGAAGAATTTATGGGAAAACTTAAAATAGCTAATATAGAAACACATGTTGCAGATTCTCATACATGTTGTCTTCATCCAGCAAGCTCAACGCACAGACAACTTTCTGATGAACAGCTTGTAGATGCAGGAGTTTCTGCGGATCTTGTAAGACTTTCAATAGGACTTGAAGATCCGAAAGATATAATAGAAGATTTAAAACAGGCACTTTTATAGGGGGTGTTTATATGCCTATAAAAATACCGGATGCACTTCCAGCAGCGAAGACGCTAAAAGAAGAAAATATATTTGTAATGACAGAAAAAAGAGCTATAACTCAGGATATAAGACCGCTTAGAGTTGTAATTCTGAATCTGATGCCTAAAAAAATAGAAACAGAAACACAGATATCAAGACTACTTGGAAATTCTCCAATACAAGTAGAACTTGAACTTATAGCTACAAAAAGTCATACATCAAGAAATACACCGATAGAACATATGCTGTCATTTTATAAAACATTTGATGATATAAAAGACCAGAAATTTGACGGTATGATAATAACAGGAGCTCCGGTTGAGATGATGCCTTTTGAAAAGGTGGATTACTGGGATGAACTGTGTGAAATAATGGAATGGTCTAAAAAGAACGTACACAGTACGTTCCATATATGCTGGGGAGCACAGGCTGGGCTTTATTATCACTATGGTATAAATAAAAAAATACTTCCTCAGAAGATGTTTGGGGTATTTCCTCATAAAGTTGAATTCAAAAACTCTACGCTTTTCAGAGGATTTGACGACACATTCTATGTACCTCATTCAAGACATACAACAGTAAGCAGAGATGATATAGAAAAAGAGCCGAAACTAGATATACTTTCTTCTTCTGATGAAGCTGGGGTATATGCAGTTGCTACAGAGTCTGGAAATCAGATATTCATAATGGGACATTCAGAATACGATGCGGTAACTCTGGAAGCTGAATATCTGAGAGATAAAAATGCAGGACTTGAGATAGCGGTTCCAAAAAACTACTATCCCAATGATGACGATACAAAACAACCTATGGTAACATGGAGATCTGGTGCAAATCTTCTTTATTCAAATTGGCTTAATTATTTTGTATACCAGACAACTCCTTACGATATAAACAAAGTTAGAGTATAATTAAAAAATTGAATAAATGTCAAAAAATAAGGATATGGAAACATATTCTTATTTTTTAATTTATTAAAAAAATAGATATAAAAAAATAGGCTTAGGTTATATAATATAAGATAACAAATATTAAAGGAAGATGATAAATATGAAAGAGATTGAAATATATAAAATATATCCCAATAAAAATCAGCCTAGAAAGAATTTTGATGAAGAAAAAATACAGGAATTAGCTGACTCAATAAAAAAATACGGATTATTGCAGCCAATAATCCTAAAGGAAGACTCAAATGGAGAATATATGATTATCGCTGGAGAGAGAAGATTCACAGCTTGCAAAAAACTAGGAATGAAAAAAATACCAGCTATAATAAAAGATGTTTCATACGAGGAAATAGATAAATTGGCGATAATAGAAAACCTACAGAGAGAGGATTTAAGCCCTGTTGAAGAGGCAAAAGCGTATAAAAGACTTATAGAAAAATACAACCTTACACAGACACAATTATCCGAGTCTGTAGGAAAGAGCAGACCGTATATAACAAATAGTATGAGATTATTAAACCTTTGTGAAAAAGTGCTAGATATGCTAGATAAAAATGAAATAAGTTCTGGACATGGGAAAGTGCTTTTAAGAGTAGGGGATAAAGAAGAACAGGAAAGACTTGCAAAAAAAATTGTAAGGGATAAACTTTCTGTACGTCAGCTTGAGTCTATAGTCAATAATATGCAAAACAAGGAAAAGAAAGAAAAAAGCAAACCTGTATATGAAAAGGATCTATTTGTACTTCAAGCAGAGGACACTATGAGAAATATACTAGGTACTAAGGTGAATATAACTAAGGGTAAAAAGAGCGGAAAGATTGAAATAGAGTACTATAGTGATGAAGATTTAGAAGCTATAATAAATATGCTTTTAGGAGAATAAAAAAAGTGTAGCCCTTCTGGCTAAGAAAGGGCTACACCTCGAAACGTAAACTATAAAAAAGTATCGACTACCTAACGATAAATAGTCAATAGAACATATTATACCATAAAAGAAAAAAATTGGAATACTATAAAATCAATTTAAACTAAAATTAATTTTTAACAAATAAAAAAGGTCACCCTAAATGGATGACCTTATATTTTATGTACTTAAAATATAAAATATTTAATTTTCATCAGCTTCAACATCTTCGCCAGTACCCTGATTTAATCCAGTTCTCTGTGGTTTTAGATAATCGCCTTTACCTAATACTATATGACCACTTTCATAATCTCCACCGTCAACTGTAATCTGTAGCTGCTCGATATCAAAGTTTTCTATAAATGTCTGAGCAACTGCGTCTAACATTAAAGACTCTGCACTACTTCCTAGATTAGAATTAACAAATTCTTTACTGACATCTAATACACCAGTTTCTACACCATCAGCTTCAGTTATATCAAAGCTGTTCATTTTTGCATCTTTAGGTATAACTCCTAGATTCTGTAGGCTTTCAAATACCTGTTCTGGAGTTTCTTTCTTACCATCGATTCTATTTTCTATTAATTTTTCATTATCTAAATCGTAGTTGTATACTATTATACTTTCTTCAGCTTCTTCTTCGTTTTCTAATTTGTCTTTATCATCTTTGTCCTCTTTTTTATCGTCTTTATCGTCAGTTTTGTCAGTAGTTTCCTGCTGAGTCTGAGGTTTTTTGTCCTTATCTTCTGTTTTGTTACCACTATCAGTTTTACTACATCCCACAAAAGCTACTGCTAATGCAAGAACTAGGGCAAGTGATGTTAATTTTTTTATTTTCATAATACTTTCCTCCTAAATTAAAAATACATTAGAATTATATTTTGAACGGCGAATATAGTTCACCAAATTCAATTAAGTATTTGGATTAGTTATATTATACTACACTTTGAAAATATAGAGGCTACAAAAGGATTACAACGGATTTGGATAAATGTTCTCATTAATGAAGAAGTTGTAACCTAAAAGTATATACTATGAAAAAATTGTGATGAGTTTCTATAGAAAATTCAAAATGGGAATATAGAAAAAATCTATAAAAAGTATATCACTATATATATTTAGATGTGATAAAATTAAAAAGTAAAATAAATTAATTTTTTAAAGGGAGCAACTATATAGTTGTTAAAAATATAGTCAAAAATATACATATATAGACAAATATATTTTTACAAAAAGCTCCCTACATTCATAAAGAGTGTAGAGAGGCGAGAAATCGCCCAAAACTCCTTTAATTGCTGGAAGTTCCTAAAGCTAGTTAAACTACAACGTAGAATTGAAAGATATTCAAGCGTGAATGTTGCGAAAGCAGAAAAAATTAACTAGATGG
>NZ_QUGE01000027.1:0-312 GCF_003478825.1 Peptoclostridium sp. AF21-18 | reverse complement strand
AAAAAATTAACTAGATGGCATAAGGTTAAATCCTAAGTGCTTTAATAATAGATAATCAGCAGCCAAGATCCGAACAGGATAAGGTTCAACGACTAGGCAAATGCCGTACATCACAAGCTATTGGTGGTGGAAATGGGGAGCATCTAAAAAATTAGATGGTGATATAGTCTGTGCTTAATAGAAATATTAAGAAGTTCGTGAATAAAATTAAAAATCGTATTTTAATTTATCTATTCTGAGAACTGGTTGGAAAGTAGCGATTCCGATTGAACACTCTAAAAATATATACGGATGTATTTTAGATATAACGAC
>NZ_QUGE01000026.1:0-31557 GCF_003478825.1 Peptoclostridium sp. AF21-18 | reverse complement strand
GATAAATTTAACTTTTATTTATTTTGACAGTCCACTCTACGGGTAGCAGTTCAGTTTTTAATTACAACAGAATGTATTGCATTCATGCACGTCGAAGCCTGGAGCAGATAGTAGTTATAATATTGTCCTTTCATTTTACTATCTTTTCAATAAATTTATTTAGTTTTCGTCATCGAATACCATATCATCCCTAAATCCTTCAAGCATTCCTTCAAGGTCTTCTTTTATATTTATTATATATCCTGGAACATATTCAGGTTCTTCAACAACCTCAACAGGACATAATTCAAATGCTGGAAGCTGCACATCGCTAACAGCAATATCTATTCCCTTCATATCGCCTAATATTTCAGGAGCATTTTCAAATTCCTTCTTAGCAAGCTTTTCAAATATTAAATTGCTCTTTTTATAATAAAGGCATCCAAGCATATAAGCACACTTTCTGCTTCCTCTCTCAACACCTTCTTTATAATACTCCTCAGCTCTATTAAAATCATTCCGTTTATAATAAAGCCGTCCTAAATTTTCAACAGATTCTATACAATTATTTAACTTAGCTTTTTCGTACCATCTAGTAGCTTCCTCTATATTTTCATCAGAAATATCAGAAATAACCCCCATCATATGCTGACAGTATGTATTTCCTTCCTGAGCAGGTACTCTGAATCTATTCTTAGACTCGTCGTACATACCTTCATAATAGTAAATTCTACCTAAATGAACCATAGCATTTAGATGATTTGCTGCAGCTGCCTGTTCAAAATATTTTATAGAACCTTTTATATTTCCTAAATCTTCATATATACAGGCTAATCTATAAGCTGATGGAATATCTCCATTTTCTGCAGCCTTTTTATACCAAGTGATTGATCCTTCTATATCTTCTCTATCGTCGTAAATCTTAGCTAATTTTATCTGGCAAGAAAGTTTACCTGGAAGTTTTTCAAAGCAGCTTATTGCGCTGTCTATAGCTCCAGTTTCCATGTATAAATCTCCTAGATTTTCTATAGCTGGTCTACATTTCATATCTATAGCCTCTTTGAAAAGCTCTACTGCTCTAGCATATTCTCTCTGTTCAAAACAAATTCCACCAAGATTGTTAGTAGCCTCGATTATACCTGCAGCACTAGCTTCTTCGTATAATTCTTTTGCATCTACAATATTTCCTTCTTTATTAAATAGATTTGCAAGTCTGAATTTAGACATAATGTGTTCCTGTGATATAGCTCTTTCATAGTATTCTATAGCATCGTCTAAATCTTCTTCTCTATCGTATATGTAAGCCAATCTGTACTGAGATTTCATATCTCCATTATCGGCACTTTTTTTGTAGTATCTTTCTGCTTCGTCAAGCTCTCCGTCCATTTCCATAAGCATACCTAAATTGAAACAAGCTTCATTGTATCCAACTTTGTAAAGCTGTTTGTATAAGTTTATCGCTTCTTTTCTTTCACCCATCTGAGTGTAGAAAACAGCTAGATTGTACATACAATCGTGGTCATCGCATCTGCTTCCCTTTTTAAATATTTCAAAGGCTTCCTCTTCTCTACCAAGCATATTGTAAAGCACACCTAAGTTGTAGCAAGCTTTTCCGTAGTCGTGTTCTACAGCGTCTAAAAGAATTGCCTCTGCTTTGTCATAATTTTTTAATACATAATAAGTAACACCCATATTGTTCCGTGCAGCTAAAAGCCCGATTTCAACTGCTTTATCGTACCAATAAAGTGCATACTGATAATCCTCTTCTGAGAATTTTATATTACCTATATCTAAAGCTGCTTCATCTTTACCGCTTTTGTAGGCTATTTTGTACCATCTTTCAGCTTCCTCTAATTCGCCCATATCTTCAAAAATAGTTCCTAGTGCATACTGAGATTTTACATTACCTTCACTAGCAGCCTCTTCGTATTTTTTTATAGCAGCTTCTGTTTTTCCTAATTTATATAATAAAACCGCCTGAGTGTGTGCGACATTTGGATCGCTAGAAATTTCTCTAATTCCTTTAATCGTAAACATTGTACTTCTCATTTGTGTAACCCCTTTCTTTTGAAAGCTTTATACTTAAATAATACCATATTAAAGAAGATACTCAAAGTCGTTACAATATAATTAATAATTTTTTTAGAAATTATTATAAAATTTATAAGAAAAAAAGCCATCACAAAAAAATGTAACAGCTTTTATCTTGCTTTATTTTAGTATTCGTCTTCTTCTACTTCTTTTATTTTTCTTCCTTTGATAAGTTCTTCGTAAGCTTCTTCACCAACTTTTTCCTTATCCTTATTGTCCCTTAAAACCATATCTGTAGACTCTCTTATTATGACATCGTACTCTTCTTCGCCAAGATTTTTCTTTTCTTCAGCGACTTCATGGTCATCACCTTTTACAAATAAATCATATGCTTCTTTAGAATATTTTTCATCGATCATGTCGATTCCTCCTTCATCTACGCCAGATGTATTGTTTTTATCTGATACAGAATCATCATCTTCTCCATAGATGTTTATCTTTAATTCCCCTGCAAACTCTACATCATCTGAATCATCTGCATTATCAGCTGCACCACAACTTCCTTCTATCTCATCGATTATCTCTTCTAAGTCTTCCTTTATTTCTTCCATATTCGCTTCTTCTATGTCTGTTGTTTCTATGTGAGAATTTTCTACATCAGAACTTTCCATACTAGAGTGTTCTATATTGGAATGGTCATTGTCGTTAAATCTTTCAAATTTAACCTCCTCAGCTTCTTCCATATCTTTAAACTCTCCTTCTTCTCTACATTCAGCAATATCATCTTTATAATATTCCTCTAGAAAAGCAGGATCTTTTTTAGCTATGTTATCCAATTTCATCATAATCCGCTTTGAATATGTAACTGTCATTGCCTTTTTCTCTAATTCCCGATCAGAAGACGCAAATCCTATTTCTAAAAGCTTGTACAACATCTTTTCTGAATATCTAGCTATTATGTTAGCTTCTTTAGAATCCCTTATTACAACGTCTATTTCTTCCTCTGCACCTGTTAAATGAGAGCTGATTTCTTCAGTCTGAGCTTTAAGGCTCATTACAATATGGTATTTCTCAACAGTTTCAGCCATCTGTCTATCTATATTTTTATCTATATCACTTAGGATTGATTTCATTTCCTTGTAGACTTCTACCTTAGAAAACGAAATTATATCTCTAAAAACGTTAAATTCATTTATGCTATACATTTGAAGATTGTTTTCTTTTTCGAATAAGTTCTTAAAAAATTTCTTTTTCATATATGACACCACCTTTACATTCATTATACTCTATTTATAAGAGTCTTAATTTGATTTTTAGTTCACATAATCTTCAAAGTAAATTTAACACTAAAAAAGAATACCCTAATGCAAGAGTATTCTTCTACAAAAGCTAATATGAGCAAGCTTTATCAAATAATAAAGAATTATGAGAAATATATGGGGAAAGAGATGGATAGATAAAATATCTTCTATTCTCTCTTCATAAAATCAAGTGAAAATCCTTCAACAATATTCACCTCGAATGGTAAACTCTTACCATAGCAAATACCACTTTTTATTAAATATGCTTCAACATAATGATGTCCTGTATAAAGAGTACTTTCTTTCCTAACTTTTTTACCTTCAACCAATTCTGAACTATAAAAATCTCCTCTTAATGCATTTGCTCTTTCAGCTTCTTTGCCAGTATTAGTAACTTGCCACCATATTTCATAGTCCCTTAATCCATTAGCTTGTACTTCAAATCGCAACTTCCCATTCTTATTCAAAGCTGTTCCACTTTTTATTTCTTTCCATCTAAATCCATCACGAAAATACTTTGCCTTAATAGAAACCTTTTCTATTAAACACTCTTTCCATTTTGATTTTTGATGATGCCTAATAGAACTTACATTGACTATTGGGTGTTGCTTTCTACTATCCTTAAACAAGCTTCTTTTAATATATTGAATTTTATCTGTATATAGTAAATCTTTGTTTCTGATATTAAAGTCCGATTCAAGTTGCAATAACCATTTTTCAAAAGCCTCAAAATAGCTATCGTCTTTATCCCATTTACCAGAAAGAACCTCAGTATCATTTACAGGATTATAAACACACGGTCTTCCATACCTATTTTCAATTCCATCCTTTAAGTGTTCTATAATATAAGTTATTACATCCAAAAAGTCATTGCTAAGCAAACAGGCGGTTTGATACTGTTTTGCAGCTAATGTTGTAATGATAATTGAGCTTGGTTTATGTTCAATATCCTCCTCAAAACACACTTCTGCATGTCTTTTCAGAATTTGAACAATCCTTTGTAATGGTGTTCTAACTTTATATTCTGGAACCTTCTCAATAGAAGCGTAAAATCTTTTAGCAAATTTTTCTCGATAGATAGAATACTTTGAAATATCCCTAAACCATTGAGCATAACCTTTAGGATTACTAGTTTCCCAATCATAAGAAATATCAAAATAATTGCTTTTTGTTTTATCCGTTATAGCTATATACCCATCATCTTTATCATTCAAAGGAACTGATGGCAAAATGTCTATATGAAAATTATATTCATCAACATATTTTAATGTCCAACATCTTTTGCTTTCCTTAGGATCATTAGACATTGACTGAGATTTTGAATATCTCTTTACAACTTCCCCAAAATCATATTTTAAAGAAAACTGAGATTGATTTTCTCGTCTTAATCTAGTTAAATTACAAACTATATCAATATCATAAGCTCCATCTTCTGTCAAAGGTTTAATTGCAGTTCCAAGTTTAAAAGAACCTTGCAAATATATATCTGGTCTACTTGAATCAAGTTCAGAATTTTTTATATAATTAGCAATTGAATTATATCTATTAGTTGCCTTTTCATAATTAGAATCGGAAACATCTATTTCTTCGATAAGTTTTTTTATTTCTTCTTGGATTACAATATCTCCCAAATTATATTCCTCCTAAATTATATACTTCGCTGTTTCAGAAATCTTTTTAGAAAGGCCATTCCTTGTACAACAAAGTCTTTCTATTTCTTCCGCCTCAACAAAACAGTATCTGTTACTGCTCAATATAGTATCGAGCATATCAGATGGTATCTTTGCTTCATATATATTAAATATTTTCTGCTCATCCATTTGAAAGTGCTTAGAAAATTTGATTTCTTCTTTTATTGTTTTTAAGTATTCAATCTGCACATTTTTAATAAGTTTTTCTACCGATATTTCTGCAGGTTGCAATTCTTCAATTAGTTCCCTTATCACCGTAATTTCTCTATTTTTCTTTGTGTCAAACCAATCAAGAAATTTTACAAGGTATTTCCCTTTTGTTATCAATCTTAAATCTCCATTTTCATAAAAACGGTTTTCAGATTCGTTTTTTAATTCTAACTTTGACTTAATTTCATTGAACGAATTATAGTATTTATAAACCCCGCCAACTGGCTGATATTGTTCTATTCTATTTCCCTTTATCAAAAGGTATTTGCCATCTTTCTTTATTTGAAAAAGGTATGCACAACTTAATCTTATATTTTTATTCCATCTCAAAAGAGACTGCAACCATATTTTTATTCTTAATCTATTATGAAATATGGTCGCAGCAAGATAAGTGATAAATGCAACAATAAGGTTAATGATTATATCTTTTATCATTTTTATGTCTCCTTACATATCCTTAATTAAAGATTTTATATGTTCTCTTTCCTCTATTGACAACCCATACTTATCAAATAATTGTTCATCTATTTCTTTTATGGATTTTGACCAATCTATATCCGATTCATTAGTAAAGTCTTGCATTGGAACAAATCTATATGTTTTACTTGTCCCATGCTGACTTATTTTTGCTAAAGAGTGTAAATATCTTGAAAATTTTGTTTTCAAATATATCGATAAATTATATGCTTCTTTTTCTGTTAAATTTAAGTCTGCACCAATAACTAAAAATGTCTCTGTGCATACAGATTTAGGCTCTCCGACAAAAGAGTTTTGATTATCATCGTTTAATTCAGTCCCTATATTATTTGCATATGGTGTATAAACTTTCCAGCCTTCAATCCAATTTATATTTTTATTGATAATGTTTTTTTCAACATATCCCATTTTCTGGCTCTTTCCATAGCATTTTATAGGTTCAATCATTCCGATTTCGGCTTTCTTAAAATTCTCATCGTTAACAAATTTACCTTCTAATCCGAATGGTTTCCTTGAAGAGACAATCTTATCCAAAAACTCATTAGATACATGTTCATTTATTTTATTTATTATTTCAACACCAATACTATCTCTAACAAAAATATCAATACCATCTATTAATAATGGTCTATTAACCTCTGATATTTTTTTATTATCTTTATAAGTTACAACTACAACTTCATCATCTATTTTTGAAAAATCATTTATAAAGTAACAAACACCACCTCTATTATTTGTATTTGGAAATACATCTTCTGGTGTTAAAAAATCATGTAGTTCTTTTATAGTCTTATCATTAAGCATCTGATTTCTAAATTCATCCAATCCCTTACCTCCAGCAAACCATCTTGTTGGAGTAATAAAACATGTATAGTCAGATGCAAGTTTCTTTCCTACCAATACAAAATTCTGATATATCGGTTTTGCACTCGCTTGTGCTCCTCCATCACTAATTTGATAAGGCGGATTACCGATGACAGCTCCAAATTTCACCTTATTCTCACCTACCTTTATTTCATCTTTTAATGTTATTTCATTGAATGCTATATCTTGTTTAAGCAAGTCATTTATTTTTGTATAACTCACTTCTCCTTTTTCATCTTTCAATTCAATCAAATCATATGCATTAAACTCTGATGAGATATTATTTACATTCAAGTTCAATATTTCGTAAAATCTCCTTGTAAATTCATAAGCTATAGATGATGTTGGTATTGAGTAAATAATGTCTTTTATATTTTCATGTGAACATCCAAGTTCTGCTGTTAATCTTTTATATAATGATACAGCGTATTCTCCTGATTTACTTGCAATATCAAGTAATTTGTACTGCCTATCTACCATTTCTCTTAAGCCTTCCTCTGGCAGTAAAGCGACCATCTCATCACACACTTTTGATGGAGTAATAACTTCAGATTCTGACATTCTATTAAACTTTTTTATTGAAGTCATCGCCCTATCAAGAGGAGCAATACTTTCATCTGATGCAAGCATAGATATATTTTGAATTTTATAATCTAAGCTACTTCTCTTAAACGGATCCATTCTATAGCTAATCTTTTGCAAAACATCTTTAACTATATGCAAATTTTTTGCAATTCTTTGGTTTTCAGATTTGTCCAATGTATTTAAAATATCATCTAAAGAAGATACCTTATCTTTTGTCAAGAAAGAATAGAAAAGTAATCTTTGATAATATGTCTTAATTTGACTTTCTAGCTTTTTAACTTCATCATCTGTTTTTGTTTCGTAATAATCCTCATTTGAATTATCTTTTTTATTTTCATTTGATTTCTTATCATCTGTTGGCTCTTCAATATCAAAATCCTCACCATCACCCTGATTTGGCTCTATTGTTAATCCTTGTTTTGAATTAAATTCACCTTGAGATTCTATAACCTCTCGTATATCAGCATCATTTAATATGGATAAATCAACAGGTATATCAACTACTTCATCTGAAATACTTCTTTGATTATTATATTCACTTACTACATCCAAAATATTTGTAGCATCTACCTGTTTAATCTTATTATGATTCATCATAATAATTGGAGAAATACGAAGCTCCTCTACAATTCTTTCTTTCAACTTACTGTTACCATTTTCCTCTGTATTTACATTGTAAATAAGAGATTTTTGCTCCTGCATTCTAAATAGACGATTCGGATCAAAATCAACTAACAGTGTCTGTGGCTTTAGGTTTTCTTTTATGAACCCTTTTTCACTCGCCAATGTTCTAACATACTGATTTTGTAATCTAAAAATAGATTGATCATATTCTTGTGGTGAAGCTGTATCTTTAAAATAAAGCATAGTATCCCATTGTTCTACAGTAGAACCTGTTAGCATTCGATTTACAGTTAATGTTAGTGTTTTTTGATTTTTTTCTTCACATTCTTTAATCCTTCTTTTAATATAGTCAGGCTTACTATATTCTCTTCTTGCCTCAACACCTGAAATGTTTATTATTTCATATTCACCTAAATTTTTAAATAAATCTTTATTTGTACTAATAAGCTCTTCCATTGCATCGCAAGAAGCACAGTAAGGTAAAACCATAACCATGTGTCTACACATCTTACCTTCTTTGATTTTGTCATAGTCTAAGAACCCTAATAACTCTTCATCTTCTTTACTTCCATCAATCACCTTAAGCAAATCAAGAATTTCAGTCTCGTTTATAAACTTCTTATGTCCTTGATGACTCATATCTTTTTTTATAGAAAGTGGTTCAAATAATTTTGAAAAAACAAAGCTTACCCCACTTTTTCTCAAAGCTTCCATTTTTTTGCGAGAAGATTTATTCGGATTAAAAGCAAAGCGAATCATTTGTGGGAATCCGTAATACGGATTATCCCATTCATTTACATCATCTTTAATAAGATGTTTCCTATCCCACTCCTCTTGCTCTTTCACAATATCTGAGAACTGAACAAAAGAAATAATATCCTCTTTTTCAAATTCACTTCCCATCAAAATACGATATGGTGTTCCTGATAAATGCAATCTGATTTTTGCATTTATTTTTTTTATTTCAACATTAGCTTCAACTAACTCAATATTTTCATCATCAAGTTTACTGATGTTCTTTTCATCTGCCTTATCATAACCAGCATTCTTTAAAATCTTTCCAAAAGATTCTGCTCTTGCCCCAAAATGTGTTTCATCAACAATGAGAAGGTCTATTTGTTCTCCAAAAAGACCCCTATGTTTATCCTTAATGTTGTCCCCTTGAAGATCTTGTAAGGTAAGGAAAATAACTGTTTTATTTCCTTCAGAATGCTTCTCAGATATTACATTCTCGTTAGCCAACAAATCAGATGATTCTATAAAAACATACTCTGAAAAGTTCCCTGCACTTTCAACAGTTTTCTTCCATTCATCCTTAACATCTGCTTTAGCTGACACAACTAATACAGTTTGAGCTTTCATTTCTAAAGCACAACAAAGTGAAGTAAAAGATTTTCCAAAACGCATAACTGCATACATTAGTAGATTTCTACGCCCATTTTTCAAAGCTTGTATAAAACTATTTACAGCAGCTTTTTGATTTGGTCTTAAATCCCAATTTCCACCTCTTTGATAATGATATGTTTGAGGTAGTCTATTTTTAGAACTATAATATTCATACTTACTCGAGTTCGTTTGATAATTTTCCTTTATATCTTCAATAGCATTATCAATATCCAGTATTTGAGTCTCTTTAAAAAATTCTCTACTATAATAAATGCCATCTTCTAAATCATCTGGCTTTAATCTTTGTTTATTTAAATCATTTTCAAGATATTGATGAATGGAAAAATCTCTAAAATAAGTTTCTTCATCAATTGTGGCTTTATTCTCATATTGTTTTTCAAGTTCTGGGAAAAATTCTCTCCATTCGTTTAACCTTTTTGATACTGGTCTGTATGTATCTCCAACCTTTAAATAATTTGGTACTGTATTTGTCGTAAATGCATAGATATGAGGCTCTACACGACCAATGATAATTCTATCCAATATATCTATAGCTTCAATTTTATTTTCTTCCATTTGCATAATCCTCTTTATTTAACAATTCTCGAAAATTTATATTTTTTCTTGCTCGCCAGTCTTTTATAATACAGAAAGCATTTTCTTCTTTCTTCATAAGATCAAATAGTGTCATCTGTTCATTTGGTTCAGTCGGTTCTCTATATGGAATAGTATATGTTAGACCATCCATCTGCCATAGATTCCACGATACTATCTTGGCTATTCTTAAAAGTTCCTTCTCTTTCGGTTCCCTTTTAAGTTTTTCTTGCATATAGTCACAATACGAAATGAGTAAATTTTCTCTCGCTATAAGCAAACTGTCGCCTTGAAACTCAAAACCATAAACACTTTGAAATGCTCTTTCTGACCATTTAAGCCATTCATCTTCACTAGTAGTATTTTCATTTACTACCCTCATTTTCCTATCTAAGATACCGATTCGTTTATATAAATCTATAGGCTTGCCCGTTACTGTATCATATCTACTTACTAAATAAGGTGCTTCTCCACAAGTGATTTCAAGTCTTCTTTCATCAACATATTTTTGCCAAGTTTTATTTTTTTTATGTGGAAATTCTATTTTATCTGTTGTTGCAATCCATGACTTTCCTTTTTCTACATTAAAAACAGAAGTTTTTTCAAACCATGCATTATCAACCAGATTATTTTGAGCATTACAAACCCAGCTGGGTGTAAACACCTCCGCTTTTAACTTTGTTCTATTTCCTTGACTTTCCTTAGTCTTTAGTATTCTAGGTTGAATAACATTTGAATTATCACCAGTAATAAGAGTTAAAAGAATAGGATAGTGAGAATAATACTCTTTACCTAATATCTCATAGTCATCTGTTCCCCAGATAATATTTCTATTTGTAGTCCTATCAATAAGGAGCGTTTCTAAAACTTTTTTGCTCCATTTCCCCTCATCTACATCAATTGTAAATGCCATTTATTTATCTTCCTCTATATCTTTTTCAATACAAATCAAATCCCCAACATCTGAACCTAATTTTTCACAAATTTTCCCGATTACAGAAAGAGATACTGCATCACCTCTAACCATCTTTGATATCGTTGTTGGTGATATTCCAGTCTCATCAATTAAATCCTTCTTCTTCATATTCTTATCTATCAATAACTTCCATAATCCATTGTAGTTAAATTTCATTTTTATTTCTCCTTATTCCATAAAAGTAGATTTTTTATACATTATATTATAACATATACTATATATAATTACAAAAGTCAAATTTGACACAAAAATAGCATAGCCGATTTTTTACGACTATGCCACCTTTTAATTTAATAAAGTCTATTCTTTCTACTTCCATTAACAATTATTATTTTTTATTCGTTCAATTTTTATAATTCTATAATCTTAAATTCAATCAACTTTCTTCCTACTGATTTAATACTCTCAATAATTTTTCCTTCTTCTTATCATCCACAAACAATGCATTAACAGAATCGGCATAAACCTTTCTAAACTCTTCCTCACCAAAACCAAACACATCTATGCAAACCTCAAACTCATCTGACATAGATGTATTAGAAACAGTTCTATTATCTGTATTCACAGAAACCTTAATTCCATCGTCTAAAAATCTTCTAATTGGATGATTTTTCATAGAATTTACAGCCTTAGTTTGAACATTACTTGTCGGACAAATCTCAAGCATCACACCTTTTTCCTTCACTAAATTATACGCTTCCTCATTATTCTCTATCCTAACTCCATGCCCAATTCTCTCAGCACCAAGCTTTTCAATAGAATCTATAACATTCTGTGCAGAAGCTGCTTCACCTGCGTGAACAGTTATATGATATCCGTATTCTTTAGCAAGTTTCATAGCATTTACAAACTTATCTGCAAATCCTTCTTCTTCACCGCCAGCTAAATCCACAGCAGACACACCTTTACCGATAAACTTTTTACCAGCTTCAATTGTTTCTATCGCATCCTCCTCGCTAAGATGCTTCATACAACAAAGAATCAAAGTCGCTTCTATATTAAAGAACATCTCAGCTCTCTTAATTCCGTTTATCGCGCTCTGAATAACCTCTTTCTGACTCATACCATTTTTAGTATGTAGCACTGGAGCAAACCTAATTTCCATATACTTCACATTCTCAAAAAGTGCGTCCTCCATAAGCTCAAACACAATCTTCTCTATATTCTCTCCACTCTGCATAACAGCAAGTGGAAGATCAAACCTCTTCAAATACTCATCAAGAGAACTACACTCCATTGGAGCAATAGAAAGCTTCTCAATCTCCTCTAAATCATAAGAAGGAAGCTCAATACCATCCTTCTTAGCTAAATCTATAATAGTCTTTGGTCTAACACTACCATCTAAATGACAATGTAACTCAATCTTAGGAATATGATGACAATCCATAACTAAAACCTCTCTTTCATATTTAACATTTTACATCCTTTTCCAACTTCATCCAATTCTAAAATTAAAACAATCTTACCAATAATGCTACTTACAATTATATTTTTAGCAGCCGATAATTTTGCATACGACCACTTGCCACCAAAATAAGTTTAATTAATTTAAAAATGTGGCTGATTGTGGACTTTTAGCAAAGCCACGTTATTTTGGGAGAAGTTATAATTACTTTTCTCGACAATCTGCAGACGTGGGTTCTATTCACAATAAAACGTTTTACCTACACGCACGTCGAAGCCTGGAGAGAAAGTAATTATAATTCGAACAAAAAAGGGGCTTTGCAAAATCCACAACAGCCCCTCATCTTTCAAATTAATAAATTATTTTATTTTAGATACTACTCCATCTATTATTTTTTCTATTTTTTCACTAGTTTCATTTACACCATTGTGAGTTATATCTATAACTTCTTTACTCATTGGTAACTCAGCTAATAAATCTAATCCTAAACCTTCAAGGAATCCATCTGTTCCTTCACCTTCGAATAATTTTATCTTCTTACCACAGTCTGGACATTCTATATAACTCATATTTTCAACAACACCGTATACAGGTATATCCATTTTCTTAGCCATATTAACAGCTTTTGAAACTATCATAGATACAAGATCCTGAGGTACAGAAACCATAACAGTTCCGTTTATTGGTATATTCTGCATAACTGTTAAAGCTACATCACCTGTTCCTGGAGGCATATCTATTAATAGATAATCTAACTCTCCCCATATAACGTCTGTGTAGAACTGTTTAACAACTCCACCTAATATTGGGCCTCTCCAGATAACTGGTTCATTTTCATCATCCATCATAAGATTTATAGACATAACTTTTATTCCGTTACCATTAACAACTGGGAATATACTTTCTCCATCGCTTAAAGCTTTAGCATCTTTAACTCCCATAAGTCTTGGTATACTTGGTCCAGTTATATCAGCATCTAATATACCTACTGAATATCCCTGTTTTGCTAACTGATTAGCAGTAAGAGCAGTTATAGTAGACTTACCAACTCCTCCTTTACCACTCATTATACCTATTATTTTACCTATATGATTCTGTGGGTTATTTTCTATTGAACAGTGTTCCTTATTATTACATGACCCTTTTGATGGGCAATTACTACAATTTGACATTTTTCATTCCTCCATTGTGTTACTTTTAAAGTAATTCATTTTTATTATTTTTTTACTTTACATATATATTGTAGTACAGTTTTTCACTAAAGTCATTAAATTTTTAAATTTATTTTTAAACAATCATTTTAATTTATGCAACTAAGTTTATATATGAAGTTGGACTGTTGCTATATTTTACAAACAGCCTTTTTATCATAATCTGTTGCAAATTTACTATCTTGAAAAGAGTAGATAAAATCAAAATTTATAGGAATAATAACTAACTTGGCGGATTGAAGTGCATAGACAAAACGAACTCGACAATGCAACTTGATTGCCTGGAGAGGAGTTTGTCTATGACTTCAATCCCTGAGAGAAATTAACGTATAAATTTTGATTTTATCCATTCTTATGCAAATAGTAAATTTATAACAGATTATAAAAAAGACTGCTGCAAAATATGCAACAGTCCCTTCATATATCTCTAATCTATTCCGTTTTTTATATAATCTATTTTTTCTTACCTAACTCTTACCTAACTCTTACCTAAATTATTTTAATGACTTGAATTTCTCTGCTATATTTGAGCAGTGGTCAGAAATTCTTTCGAAGTTAGTTAATAAGTCTAGGAATAATATTCCTGAATCTACAGTACAAACCCCGTCACCAAGTCTCTTCATATGTTCATTTCTGTACTGTTTAACTAACATATTAACTTCATCTTCAGTTCTTTCTATCTCATCATATAAATCGTGATTTTTAGTATCTATATACTCTATCGCTGAATTTATATTCTTTAATAGTAAATCTGAAATTTCATTTATTTCATTTTTAGCTATATCAGAGAATTTAGTTTCTCCATCTACCGCTAATCTATCTATCTCTGCTATGTTTTCAGCGTGATCTGAAATTCTTTCTAAGTCGTTTACTACATGGAATAATAAATCGGCTTTAATTCTCTCGTCACTGTTTATATTAGTGTTAGATAATTTTAATAAGTAGTTTAATATACTCTTATGTAATGTATTTACTGTTTTTTCGTAGTTGAAAGCTTTATCTATCGCTTTTGAATCTCTAGTCATAAGACCTTCCATTGCATAAGTGAAAGATTTTCTAGCTTTTTCACCCATTCTTACAACTTCCTGAACTGTGTTTCCAAGAGCTATTGAAGGAGTTTCAAACATTCTTTCATCTATGTATTTAGTAGTATTAGCTGTAGCTAATTCTATTTCTTCTTCTTTAATTGGAACTAATCTTTCTGCTAATTTAACTATATATTTAGAGAAAGGTAATAGTATTATAACGTTTATAAGGTTGAATAGTGTATGTGCATTTGCTATCTGTCTAGCTGTGTTAGCTGGATCTAGATACTGAACAACTGCAACTATTGGTTTGTTAAGTATTAACATGAATAATAATGTACCTATTACGTTGAATGATAAGTGCATTACCGCTGCTCTTTTTGCATTTCTACTAGCCCCTAAACTTGATATAAGTGAAGTAACACAAGTACCTATATTATCCCCGTAAAGTATAGGTAGTGCTGCTGTTATTGGAACAAGTCCCTGTGATGCAAGCGCTATAAGCATACCCATTGACGCTGAAGAACTCTGAACTATACCTGTTATTGCGAACCCTGCTAATATTCCAAGTATTGGATTTTTACTTAAGAATAATAACGCATCTCTAAAACTCTGTAATTCTGATAAAGGAGCAACTGCTTCTTTCATGAATTCCATACCTGTAAATAAAAGACCAAAACCGATTAATATTTCTGCTACCTGTTTTGTTTTTTCTTTAGATGTAAACATATAGAATATGATACCGATACCTAGTGCTATTGGAGCTACGTCCTCTAAGCTGAATGAAACTAACTGAGCTGTTACAGTTGTACCTATGTTGGCACCCATTATAACACCTATTGCCTGAGATAATGTCATTATCCCTGCATTAACGAAACCAACTACCATTACTGTAGTTGCACTTGAACTCTGTATGATTCCTGTTACTACTGTCCCTACAAGTACACCCATTACAACGTTACTTGTAAGCATTTCTATTATTTTTTTAAGTTTGCTTCCTGCAGCTTTCTGAAGTCCCTCTCCCATTACTGTCATACCGTATAGGAACATTCCTAAACCGCCTAATAAAGTGATTGCTGTCTGCATTTCTTCCTCCTTGAAAATAGATTATATATTATTATTTTTTGTTTTCTTTTGGTTCCCTCACCAATCAACATATTTATAATAACAAATTACAAATTTAAAAGAATTAAGAAAAAGTTAAGTAGTAGTTAAGTGTATGTTAAGTTGTTAATTCTATGTTAAGTTTATTAAAAAAGTGCTATTTTTAGGCCATAACTGTGTTATATCTATGTTCAGAATCTTAGTTTACTTTAAGAAAATGTTATTTTCTGTTAAATTTATGTTTTTTAGAAGCAACTTAATTAAATAAAAAAAAGCCACCATTTAACATAGGTAGCTTTTTCTATTCCAATATGGATCTAATCAAATTAATAGAATAATAAAGGATTTACATTCCAATATGGTTCTAATTTCTTTTATTCTATCACATAACACCGTATAAAAAAAGCACCATCACAAATTTTTATTAAATTTTAAAATAAAACATCTAAAACCGATTTTTCCTCCTGATCATCTCATCTAATTCCTCTTTGCTATACTTGTACACTGTCTGCTCAAAATTGATAAACTTGTTCCTATTTTTTCTTGTACCATAATTATCTCTTTTGGTGCTACCATTGACGCTCTTATAATCAGATTGTAACGCTGCCATCAAGAACGCACACTTATTATCTACATTCCTATTTTTAGCTAGCTCAATCTTTTCACGCAAATAATCACAACCTTTTTCCTTGCTCATCAAAATATTAATAACCCTACTGGCATAACTATCTGTATACGAATATCCTAAAAACTCTTTTAACATACCTTTTGTTTCTATGGCAACCACCCTCTGCCCTGGTTGTTGTGTAATAAATGTTGTTTTAGTTGTGTTGTTATTGGTATTGTTATAGTCAATCTGTCTATTTGCATTATGACAAGTTGTCGTATTGCAAGATGACAGTCTGTCGTTTTGCATCTCGTCAACTTGGTAAGTTGCATCTGGACAATTTGTCATATCAATCTCCAATTCTTCCTCTACTTCTTTCATCTCATATTTATTAATCAAATCACTTTTTTCAGCAACAAGTTCGTCAAATCTATCGTAATCGATACTATACCATTTCGTTCTGTCAAATCCTACTTTGTTAAAATTACCTACTATTAAAAGTCCAGTATCTACCATTTTTGTAATTTATACCGTTTTCTTTGTTTTTATTTATCCAATAATCCACCATACCCAAAACAAGAGCCTCATTAATGCCTAAAACTGTTGCCATCTTTGGACCTGCTCTAAATACAAAATCATTTTCTATCATCGTTTTCATATAATTCTTCCTCCTAACTTTTTTACAATCTTTCTAAAGACAATCTATCATTAGAAGGATTCATCTGTCTTCTTTCAAGTGACATTTCACTTTTTCTTTGGAAAAATGCCATCCTATTTTTTTAACTTTATTTTGTGAAATTGCAATATTGAACACAAAAAAATAAGATATTAAACCATTTATTGAAATTCAGGTTAATATCTTATTTTTTCGTTTTTTTAATTTATATAATCCCAGTTACTTTTAGTACAAGCAAGAATAATGCAAATAATATACTCGGTTTTACAATTCTCGCACCATTTTTCATTACAAGCCCAGCACCTATATAGCCTCCTACCATGTTGCATATTGCAGCTACTATCCCAATCATAAACATTACTTGCCCGTTCAAAATAAAGATAATAAGTGCGGTAATATTTGTTGTAAGGTTTATCACTTTCGCCTGTGCATTTGATGTTTTTACACTCATTTTTGCAAATACAGTAAACGCTATTATTAAAAATGTTCCCGTTCCTGGTCCATAAAATCCATCATATATCCCTATGAAAAACGCTGCTACACATGCGGTTACATATGTGCGTTTATCCAAAACAATCTCATCAGAACCATAATCGTGGAATGTTTTTTTATTAAGCACAAAAAATGCAGATATTGGTAAAACCAAAACTAAAACGTATATCATCACTTTATCATCTACAAGCAAAGAAATATGTGCTCCAATTGATGAACCAATAATTGCTGCAATAACTGCTGGTATCGCCAATTTGAAGTTTACCAATTTATTTTTAATAAATCGCAAAGTAGCAAGTGTAGTCCCAAATGTAGAGGACATCTTGTTCGTTGCAATTGCTGTATGTGGTGGAAGTCCTGCAATTAAATACGCAGGAAGAGAAACCAATCCACCTCCACCACCAATTGCATCTATTAAACCTGCCAAAAACAAAAATGGGCAGATAATTATAAATGTCTTTAATGTAATTTCCATTTACCCCTCCTTTTAATCCTTCAATCGTACTCTTAATTTATATTTTTATTATATCAAATTTATTTCATTTTTTATAATTATTTACACTTTCAGTTTATAGACTTTAATTTCGTTTTATGCTAAAATATTCTTTGCAAAAATTTAGAACGTAAGGAGATGTTTTGTTCTTGTTTAACTATATAAAATTCCGGATACTGCAGATTTTTGGATTTATCTCATCAATCCCGCAGCTAAATAAGTTTAGAAAAAATCCAGATAAATACACTTTAGATGAGAAGTTTGCATTCTTAAAAAAGATTGCTGCTAAGTCATTAAAAAAGGTTAAAATCAATGTAAATGTAATAGGTAGAGAGAAAATTCCAAAAGAGCCAGTTCTTTTCGTAATCAACCATTCTAGTATGCTTGATAGCTACATTTTAGTAGACAGCGTTGATAGGGGTATAGGTTGCGTAATTGCAGATGAGCCAGTTTGGAGAAAGATTCCTATTGCAAGCAAGTGGATTGAACTTGTTAAATGTGTTTTTATCAACAGAAAAAACAATCGTGAAGGAATGAAGGCTATAAACCAGGCTGCTGACAATATAAAAAATAATCACTCTATGGCTATCTTCCCAGAAGGTGATTTAACTTGGGTTAAAGACGACAATGCATATATCTCAGACTTTAGATCTGGTGCATTAAAAATCGCCTACAAAGCAAAATGCCCTATTGTCCCAATGGTTATAAAAAATTCTAAAGGTACTTATGAAGGTTATCAGCCAGTTGGAAAGATTAACTCTAAAGATGTTGAGGTTGAATTCTTAAATCCAGTTTACAAACACATAGAAAATCCAAGATACAAAACTGTAGAGCTTGGAGAAGAAATCAGAGAGTCAATGATTGAAAAAATGAGAGAATTTGACAATGCTAAATGCGAACGTGCTGCTGTTTAGTATTTTATAATTAGATATTATTATATTTATAGAAGTTATCGTAATTATATTATGGTAACTTCTTTTTTTATTATTTTAGAGAACTTGATAAATTATTTCGAATTATATTACAATTTTGTATCTTTTGATATTAATTCTTTTGTGAATATCCTTTTCATAGTATAATAAACTAAATAAAATAAATTGGAAGGATATATATGTTATAAAAAAGACTTCTATTATTTAAAAAAATTTCTCGAAAGGAGAATTATTATGAAAAAAAATCTTGTTTTAGCATCAATTTTAGCAGTATCTCTTCTAGCAGCAGGTTGCTCTCAGGCTGGAAAAGTATCTGATGTAACTCCAGTAACATTGACAGAAAGAGAAAAACAGATTGCAGCTTTATCAGGGGAATATCCATTTGTAGTGGATGTAAACTACCCAGAAGATGTTAAAGGAACAGTGCTTTCTTATGAAGTTTGGAAAAATGGCTCTATGGTAGAAAACAATGTGGTTATGTTTGGTGGATCTGCTGACGAAAGCAATAAAGAATCTTTCACTATGATTTACGACGTTTCTGATGATTGGAAAAATTGTACACTAAACCTATCATCAACTTCTACTCGTACTAAATTTGACATAAGCTTATTAAACAAAGATGAAAAAGCTCCAAACGCAGTTATGCCATCATTTGGTGCAGAAGATGTAGGTGAAGAATACAATGTAAAACTTGTTCCAGGTGGCTCATATGTCCTATCAGCGCTTATTTACTCATACAACAACGCAATGGAATCTATTGACCATAAAAACGGCGACTACAAAGACTTCACTTCAGAAATAGATAAAAACAATACTTATGTACTTGTAAGACTTGATACATTTAACAGTGAAAAAGCTGCAGAAAAATACGCAGACTCTATGTTGGTTAATGAAGAATAGAATTTTTATAGCATAAAAATCAAATAAAATAAGGACAAGAAAATTAACTTATCTTAGACTAAAATCACAGATTAGTTATTATCTTGTCCTTTTCTTTTATTTATTTTTCTTATATAATAAATCTTCGCAAAAAACTCAGAGAAAATCATCACATCAAAAACAACCATCGCAACCATACCATATCCCATAAGCGCCTCTGTAATCCAAGTAGTTCCTCTAAGAAGATAAATCCCACCGAAAAACAACACAACACAAATCTTAGTAACAGTAATCGCTATATTATTAGCCTTAAACTCAATCGCTGAATCTACCTTTCTCTGCTCTTCTCTCTCCTTATCGCTCTCATCAAACATTGAATTAACTATCCCATTCAACCCGAACATAAACATCAAGGACGTCATCATAACAGAATAATAATCAAAATCCTTAGCAAAACACAACGCTAAATCAAGAAGCGCCAAAGAAATAAAAGTCACTCCCCAAACAACAAAATCCTTCTTATTCTTTATCATATAAGTCAACTCCTATAATTTACTGATTATTTTTATCCTTGAAAAACCAATCAAAATAAGGGCAATACCTAAAATTGCTATTGGAACATAAATCATATTCGGAATATAATAAACAAATCTATCTATTCCAGACATAATAATATATATAATAATTCCTATATATATAAACATCTTTGCAAATATACCATATCTATTAACTGTACACCACACTCATAGATTGGGTGGTCATAATTGTCCGTAAAGAAATTGGGAATATTGTGAGAACGGACAAATCTGCATTTTTCATAAAACGATGCGATCAACCATGCTCTCCTGTTCATCAGCTAATAACAATAATGATATAAACTGCTTTTTATTCTCATTCACTTCTCGGATTTTCATATCCATTACTCCGTCGTCAAACTGAAAGTTGTTTATTAAACCTTTTTAACCTTAACCAACAACATCATAGGTCTACGCATTTCATTACACATTCCCGGCATACCCATCATATATGCCGGAGGCATTGCTTCCTCAATAGCCTCAATTTGAAAACCACATTTTATAAGTGGATTCAATATCTGCGTTAATGTGTGGTGCTGTTTAATTACTCGTTGACCAAGGAAATTGGTTTCTCTTTCGCCTGTGTAATAGTAATTGTCGATTGGCCAATATTTAGCTTTCCCATTTTCATCATAAATCCAATCCTCATTAACACCTGCGGTGAAAGTCGGATGTTCAATATTGAATAGGAAATACCCACCTACTTTTAATGTGCAATACACCTTTTGATAAACATTAGCTAAATTTTCGATATAGTGCAGTACCAGGTTAGAAACAACTAGGTCATAATTATTTTCAGGATAAATGTATTCTTCAACACCGCAAACTTTATACTTGATTTTGTCATCAGAGTTATCAGCTACTGCTTTTGCAATCATTTTTTGACTACTATCAATACCAAGAATTTCAGTAGCTCCCATTTGTGCGGCATATTTGCAATGCCAACCGTAACCACATCCTAAATCCAAAACTTTTTTTCCCTGTAATTTAGGGAATAACGGTTGCAACTGATGCCACTCTCCAGCAGCTTTCAGACCATCTTTACTTCTTCCCATTTCCGCATATGCGGCAAAAAATTCACTATTATCGTAAATATTTCTCATTGATAATTACCTCCACAACTTCTAATTTAAAATTTACTTTATTTATATAAAGTATACTACAAAGACTATAAATAATATATTTCAATTTTCTCAAAATATTTAACTTCAAACCAGTCTACACACCTTGTACGAGCGACAGACTTATAAACATAATTAATTATTGTGATAAAAAAGAAGGGAAGTAAGTCAAAACAACGACAATTCTGCAAGCGCCTCGCAACTTTGAAATGTGTTACTCTAAAGTGCGAGGCGCTGAAGCCTGGAGTCCTTTTGACTACTTCCCTTCTTTTCTATATCCCAATATTAATTATTTTATTTTCTTAGCGATATCTTTGGCAAAGTATGTTATTATCATATCCGCACCAGCTCTTTTTATTGAAGTAACTGCTTCCATTATAGCATCTTCATTTAAAAGCCCTTCCTTAACTGCTAACTTAAGCATTGAGTACTCCCCAGAAACATTGTATGCACAAAGTGGCATATCAAAATTATCCTTAACTCTTCTTATAACGTCTAAGTAAGAAAGTGCAGGTTTAACCATTATTATATCTGCTCCTTCTTCTATATCTAAAGCACATTCTCTTAAAGCTTCTGTACTGTTTGCTGGATCCATCTGGTAAGTTTTTCTATCTCCAAATGATGGAGCTGAGTTTGCAGCATCTCTAAATGGTCCGTAGAAACTTGAAGCATATTTTGCACTGTATGCCATTATTCCTACTGTTTCAAATCCATTTTCATCAAGTGCATTTCTTAAAGCACCTATTCTTCCATCCATCATGTCAGAAGGAGCTACCATATCAGCACCTGCTTTTGCGTGGCTAACTGCTATCTTAGCTAAATATTCTAATGTCTGGTCATTATCAACATAACCTTTTTCTGTTAATATTCCACAGTGTCCGTGGCTTGTGTATTGGCACATACAAACATCTGTTATTACGTTCATCTCTGGAGCTACTTCTTTTATTTTTCTAACAGCTCTCTGAACTATTCCGTTATCTGCAAATGCTTCTGAACCACAAGCATCTTTTTCACCTGGTATACCAAACATTATAACGTGTTCTATACCTAATTCCACTATTTCTTTTATTTCAGCTTCTAACATATCTACTGAAAAATGATAAACATCTGGAAGTGAAGGTATTTCTTCTTTTATATTTTCACCTTCAACAACGAATAGTGGGTATATAAGATCGTCTACATCTATTTTAGTTTCTCTTACTAAATTTCTCATTGCTTTGCTTATTCTAAGTCTTCTAGGTCTTTTTAACATATCAATTCCTCCATTTAAACTTTTAACAAATTTCTAACAATCTTTTAAAAATATTTAGAGTTAGAATGTATTACTTAAATTTTACTTTATTTAACACCTGTATTTATTTTAAATGTATTTGGTTAAAAAGTCTAGTCTTTTTAACTTTATATTAAAATTTTTACAAGTTAAAATACAAATAAGTGTTGAAATTTTCATATTTAGAGTTTTAAAATAGAACTATTTTAATTTTTGTGAATTTATTAAACTAAAACTCTCTTGCTAGTATTTCGTCTTTTCTTGAAAGTATATCATCGCTTAAAAGTTCTTTTTCAACTTTATCAAATCCTACTCTCTCTACAGTAACTGCGAATCTTTCTCCAAAGTTTCCGTTTTCTCTGAAGAATAATATTGCTTTTTCTATAGTTTTCATTATTTCTGCTTCGTCTGTAAATATTTTTCCTAATAATTTACCATGAGAAATCTGTTTACCCCATCTTCCTCCAACATATACTTTGTATCCCTGTTTCTGTGTATCCATTGCTTTAAAATAGCATTTTTCTATACATCTACCACAGTTTATACATTTATCGTAATCTACAACCATTGTTCCATCAACTAATTTAGCTGCTCCAACTGGACATACTGCCTCAACAGCACATTTTTTACAGCTCTTACATTTATCTAAGTTTATAGCTGGAACTCTCGCCCCTATAACACCTAAATCGTTTAAGTTTGGTTTTACACAGTTATTTGGACATCCACCAACAGCTATTTTGAACTTGTGAGGTAGATTTACATCATGCCATTTTGAATAGAATTCGTCGTGTATTTTTTCTGATAAATCATAAGTATCTATAAGCCCATACTGACAAGTTGTCCCCTTACAAGATACAACTGGTCTAACTCTCTTTCCTGATCCACCAGTTTCTAGCCCTTTTTCTGCTAAAAATTCCATAAATGGCTCTATATTTTCAAATGGTATTCCTGGACATTCAAAAGTTAATCTTGTAGTAACTAAAACTTCTCCATTACCAAATCTCTCTGCTGCTTCGGCTACATTTCTAAGAACCTCTGCACTTACCTTACCATTTTTTGTAATTACTCTTCCTGAAAAATTATCTGTTCCCTTGTTGCTAAAGAATCCCAATGCTTTTACTCTAGCCTCTTCTGCCTTACTTACTGTTAATGTTGCCATACTAACTCCTCCTTAAAAATTTAGTGATTTTCCCAATTTATAGTCTAAAATTTCCTTATTAATAATTTTGTTACCTAAAAAGCCTCTACTTATTAATATAACACTTTTTCATATAGGTTTAAAATTATATTAAATTATCTTCTCAATAAGATTTCCTTATAGTTACTTGTAATCTTTATGCTATAATTAAGTTATAAATCATTCATTAATTCAAGGAGGAATTCCTATGACAATAAGACATTTAAAAATTTTTGTAAGTGTCGCTGAAAATGGAAAAATGAGTACAGTAGCGTCAAAGTTTTTCATATCTCAACCTGCAGTAAGCCAAGCAATTAAAGAACTAGAAGACTACTACGGCGTATTATTATTTGATAGAATTTCTAAAAAATTATACATAACTGAAGCTGGCAAGAAACTTTTAGAATACGCTAAAAATGTTTTAGCAGAATTTGACAAATTAGAAGAAGGTATGAATGCTTTTAAAGACGTTAAAACTCTTAGAATAGGCGTAACTGTAACTGTTGGAACAAACTTTATCTCTAAAGTTTTAGCTGAATTTAAGGAAAATACTAAAAACGTTGAAACATATATAAGAATGAATAACACTAAAAATATAGAATCCCTTCTCCTTGAATCAGAGCTTGATTTGGCTGTTGTCGAAGGTAAAGTTAAGAACAAGGAGCTAATCTCCATACCAGAAGTGGACGATATCTTGGTGCTTCTATGTTCAAAAAATCATCCATTCTACGGTAAAGAGCACATCACATTTGCTGATTTAAAAGATGTCAACTTTGTCCTTAGAGAACCTGGAAGCGGAACAAGAGAACTTTTTGAAAAATACCTTGAAAAACACAAATTAAAAATAAATGCAACTTGGGAAGCAAGCTCTCCAGAAGTCATCAAACAGGCTGTAATTAACGACGGATGCGTAACTGTAGCTTCTTTAAGACTCTTTGAAAAAGAAATCAAAAGCGGTGAAATGTACGCATTTAAAAACAAAACTAAAGAATGGAACAGATCATTCTCTGTTGTATACCATAAAAACAGAAAACTGCCTGAATACGCTGAAAAATTCATAGAAATCGTAAAAGAAAACAAAGAATTTAACATACTAGAAGATATAAAATACGGAATACTATCTTAATCACAAACACATTAAATTTTTACAAAATAAAAAGAGTTAGCTACTACAAAATCTTATAACAGCCTAACTCTTTTTATTTTTTATCTAAATCTGCCGAAAATTGCAGATATCATCATTGATAATACAGTCACCGGTATAGATATTATTATGCAGGTCGTCATAATCAGGAACATATAAGTAACCAATCTTATAAACTTCCCACTAAAATCTATCCCCATAAGTCCAAAAATAACCGTACAAAGCACGATTATAAGCACAACTATAGGAATTGCACTCTTGCTATTTTCTATATCTGCTCTACTAAGCGACAAATGTATGCAAATTGAGTAAATCGCAAATAAAAGAACTATTCCTTTTATAGAAAATAGCGATGGCGAACTTATAATTAAAAACAGTGTATTTATCCCAGCCATAACTATATGCACAATAAACTTGAATAAATCCAGGTTTTCAATCATTTCTAAGCTCTTCTCAATATCTATAATCATATTAAATATCGTAAACTCGCTGCCTAAATAGAATTTTATCAACACGTACACGATAAAGCTTCCTATTATAACCGGTGCAGTTCCTATAAAGAAATCTCCAATCATCTTGTAGACATTACCCTTGTTTCTCGAGTGAACTACTCTCCCAAGCACTCCATCAGACTTGCTCTTTGTAGGTCTAAAAAGCTCGACTTTTTCGACATCGTGTCCAAACAACTTACACGCTAAAAAATGGCTCATCTCGTGTATTGGAACTCCTACAATTCCAGTAACCAAAATTCCCTTGCGCCCAAGCCCATTTTGCAAATAATCTATATTTCTATCCTCTATAAAATTGAGTATAAGCCCTAACAAAAACGTACCTAATATAAAATAGGCTGCATTGAACAACCCATCAAACAAAAAAAGCTTCAATATATTTAATCTCCTTCCCTCAAAAGTATCATAAACATATTATAAACTTCTTTTGTTACATTTTCACCTTATTTTTAATAATTTTATTAGAAGTACTTTCCTATATTTCTAAATTTTTCGTATCTGTGATTTTTAATTTTTTCTTCACTAAATTTAGTGTAATAATTTAATCTATCAATTATATACTCTTTCATATCCGCAGCCACTTTATCTGGATCATTTTGAGCACCACCAACAGGCTCATCAATCACGTGGTCGATTATTTTTAATTCTTTTAAATCCTGTGCAGTCATCTTCATATATTCACAAGCGTCTTTTGCTTTTGAAGAGTCCTTAAACAATATACTTGAAAGCCCCTCAGGAGATATTACAGAATAAACAGAGTGCTCAAGCATACAAATTTCATTTCCTACTCCAATTCCAAGTGCTCCACCACTACCGCCTTCACCTATAACTATTGCAATAACAGGTACTTTAAGTGCACTCATTTCCATAAGATTTCTCGCAATCGCCTCACCTTGACCTCTTTCCTCTGCACCAATTCCACAGTATGCACCAGATGTATCTATAAATGTCACAATTGGGCGATTAAACTTCTCTGCCTGCTTCATAAGTCTAAGAGCTTTTCTGTATCCTTCTGGATTTGCCATACCAAAGTTTCTGTAGATATTTTCCTCTGTACTACTGCCCTTTTGATTTCCAACTACAGTCACCGAATATTTGCCAATTTTTCCAATACCGCCTACGATAGCCCTATCATCTGCAAACCCTCTATCGCCATGAAGCTCGATAAAATTGCTTACAATTCTGTTTATATAATCAAGTGCAGTAGGTCTTTTTATATCCCTACTTATGCTCACCTTTTCGTATGGAGTTAGACTTTTAAATTTCTTAGATTCCTCTTCCTTTAAAATCTCCTCTAAATACACTATCTTGTCAGAAAAATCTAGCCCACTCGTTTTAGAAATTTCCTTTAAATTTTTTATATTCTTCTTTATCTGTTCTACATTTCTTTCCATTTTTACTTCCTCTTATGCATGTACAAAATTTTGTAAATCGTATCCTTTAAATCTTTTCGCTCTACAATCATATCCAAAAATCCATGCTCCATCATAAATTCAGCAGTCTGGAAATCCTCAGGTAGCTCTCTACCTATTGTCTGTTTAACTACTCTTTTTCCTGCAAATCCAATAAGCGTCTTTGGCTCAGATATTATAATATCTCCAAGCATTGCAAAGCTAGCACTTACACCACCTGTTGTAGGATCCGTCAAAATTGAAATATACGGCTGCCCTTTTTCAGCAAGTTTTGTAACAGCCCGTGAAGTTTTTGCCATTTGCATTAAAGACATCATTCCTTCTTGCATTCTTGCACCACCAGATGCACTACAAATAACAACTGGAATATTATGTTCTGCACCATATTCAAATGCATACGAAATCTTATCCCCTGTGACAGATCCCATACTTCCCATCATGAACGCTGGATTCATCACACATAGAACATATCTAATTCCGTTAATTCTTCCAACACCTGTTACAACAGATTCTGATTCGTGAGTTTTTTCTTTGTACGATGTTACTTTTTCAATGTAATTAGGGAATTTTAAAGGATCCACTACATCACTTTCCTTATTTATCTCAATAAATGTACCCTTATCTGTAAGCATTTCTATTCTATCTCTTACATTCATCCTCATATGCTTATTACATTTTGGGCATACAAATAAATTCTCCTCTAAATCCTTGTTAAATGTGTACTCACCACATTCTGTACACTTACTCCAAAATCTATCGTCTATATTATTAGATTCGTGGTTGTTTGCTATGTAATTTCCATCCTCTTTAGTTTCTTCTTTTTCTTGAATTTTTATAGGGATAGATGTGTAGTTGTCGCTTTTTTTCTTAGCTTTATTCTTTTGTTTCTCTTTTTTAAAAAGCTGTAATCCATTTAACACTTATCTATCACCTATCTTTCGTTTAATTTTCTTTCTATAAATCCTGTGTCGTGTGTGTCGTTTAGGAATTCATCAGAATTTATTAACTCTCTCTGGAATTCTATGTTTGTTTTTATTCCGTCGATTATCAGCTCATCTAATGCGCCGTTCATTTTTGCGACACATTCTTCTTTTGTATCAGCCTTGCATATTAATTTTCCAATCATTGAGTCGTATAGCGGAGGTATGCTGTACCCTGCGTATACAAATGTGTCAAATCTCACTCCAAATCCACCAGGTATATTTATCTCCTCAATTTCTCCAGGACATGGTGTAAATCCGCTTTCTGGATTTTCTGCGTTTATTCTACATTCTATAACATGGCCTCTCATTAAAACATCTTCCTGTTTGAATGGAATTGGGTTGCCTGCTGCAATCTGTATCTGAAGTTTTATTAAATCTTTGTCTACTATCATCTCAGTTACTGGGTGTTCTACCTGAATTCTCGTATTCATTTCTATGAAGTAGAAGTTTTTATCCTTATCTACTATAAATTCAACTGTTCCGGCTCCTTCATAATTAGTACCTTTAACAGCTTTTAATGCACTTTCATATAATCCTTTTCTTTCTTCATCGTTTAAATAACAACTTGGAGATTCTTCTATCATTTTCTGATTTCTTCTCTGCATTGAGCAATCTCTTTCTCCTAGATGTATAGCATTTCCAAATTTATCCCCAAATACCTGAACTTCTATGTGTCTTGGGTTTTGGATAAATTTTTCCATGTATAAATCGCCGTTTTTGAAGTATGAAATTGCCTCTGATTTAGCTATTTCAAATGATTTTTCTAAGTCTTCTGCTTGGTGAACGATTCTCATTCCTCTTCCGCCACCACCTGCAGATGCTTTTATCATAACTGGGTATCCTATTTCCTCAGCCATTTTTTTAGCTTCTTCTTTGTCTTTTAAAACAGCCTTAGACCCTGGAACAACTGGTACTCCAAGCTTCTGCATTGTACTTCTCGCCTTTGATTTATCTCCCATAAGCACCATCTGCTCTTCTGATGGCCCTATTAAAATTATGTTTTTTTCTTTACATCTTCTTACAAATTCTGGGTTTTCAGATAGGAATCCAAATCCAGGATGAATCGCATCACATTCTAATTTTTCTGCAATGTATAATATATTGTCTATATTGTTATAGCTTTTTGCGATATTTCCAGGGCCTATACAAATAGACTCATCAGCTAAAAATCTATGTATACAATCTCTATCTGCATCTGAGTAAATAGCTACTGTTTTTATTCCCATTTCTCTACAAGTTCTAATTATTCTAACAGCTATATCCCCACGGTTTGCGATTAGTATTTTATTCAAAGTTTTCATTTTTCTCTCCTTCTAGTCTTCCTCTATCACAAATAAAGTCTGTCCGTACTCTACCATGCTTTCATTTGCAGCTTTTATTTCTACAACTTTTCCTGTAAATTCACTTTTAATTTCGTTCATTAATTTCATAGCTTCAACTATGCAAAGTGTGTCTCCTTTTTCAACATGGTCGCCAACACTTACAAATGCTGGAGAATCTGGGTCTGGGGATTCATAGAAAGTACCGATAAGTGGTGCTTTTACTTCTTTTAAATTCTCACCTACAAATTCAACCACATCTTCTTTTACTAATTCATATTCTAAAGTATCGTTTGTGTTTATTATGTTGTTTTCTTCATTTGTCCTGTTATTTGTAGCCGATACTTTTTCTATGTTATTTTCTTTATTTTCAACTACTGAAGTATTTTTTGTTCCTATTTCTATATTTCCAACTACTTTTTTATAAACTTCAAGCTCTATGTCTGAAGTGTTTAGTTTTACGTATTCAAGTTTTGTATTGTCTATAAGCATTAAAAGCTCTTTTATCTCTTTAAAATTCATTTTTACCTCCTATTATTAGTACCTAGTACTAATAATATATCATAAAAACTAATACTAGTAAATAAAAAACTCTCTTCCATTCCCTTGTAATTTTATTTTACATTTTAAAATTGTTTTTAATTTATGTTTTAATTTTAGTTATTTGTACAATTATTCTGCTTTAGGTATTGAAATTTCAATTTTTATTTATTATACTTTTTTATAGTGTATGAGTTTTGTACGGTATTATTTTTTTAGATAATTTTTGTATGAAATGTACTCTATAATTAGATTTGATTTTAATGTTTTTTTGAGAAAGGAATGTATTTGTGATGTTAGAAACTATAGATTTTGCGTTGAAGATAGCATTTTTTGTGCTAACTTTTCTTTGGGCTGGTAAGATTTTAATTTTTAGATCGGATAAGCAGATAGTTATCAACCCAATAGTTATGCTTATTGCAGCAATTTTAGCTATTCTGCCACCGTCATCTTCTACAGAATTGATCTTTGGATTTGAAGTGATAAAAGTTAGAATTGTACTGTATGCGGTGCACTGTCTAATAATACTATTTGGACTATTCTCTATGAGAAAAAGAGAAGCAATCTTCTAATGAGAAAAAGCCTACTATCTTGTTTGACAGTAGGATTTTAATATTACAATATTTAATTATCGTTGTTAATTCGTTTCTTACCCTTAGGCTATGTTCAAATCAATTTTATATGGATAATAACTAGCTTGGTGGATTGAAGTGCATAGACAAAACGAACTCGACAATTCTGCAGACGTGCAACATTATCACACCAAAAACTTTTACGTGCACACACGTCGAAGCCTGGAGAGGAGTTTGTCTATGACTTCAATCCCCGAGAGTTATTAACATATAAATTTTTATTTTCTTTTGGCTGCTTCTAGTCTGTATATTTTCATTCCCTGAGCCATGAATTTGTCTTCGTATTCAGTAGTTACGTTTTCTTCGTAATTACTGTTTGCAAGGTCTAGAGATATATTTTTTAGTTTCCAGTCGTTTTCAGCAATTTCGTTTAGGCTGAATTCGAATAGTTTTTCGTTATCTGTTTTGAAGTGGATTTCTCCATTTTCGTCTAATACCCTTCTGTATATGTTTAAGAAGTCTGAGTGAGTTAGTCTTCTTTTTGCCCATCTGTTTTTAGGCCATGGATCACAGAAGTTTACGTATATTCTAGCAAGTTCGGCAACATCAAAGTATTCTGGAAGCATTTTTACATCTCCCCATATGAATAGTATGTTTGTAAGTCCTTTTTCTTTTGCTTTGTATACGGCATGAAGTAATACTTCTTCCTTTATTTCCATAGCAATGTAGTTTTTATCTGGGTTTAGTTCAGCTAATGTAGTTATAAACTGTCCTTTTCCAGTCCCAACTTCTATATGTATTGGATTTTCGTTTCCAAATCTTTCGTGCCATTTTCCAGCCATTTCTTCTACGTTTTCGTGGAATACGCAGTCTGTGTAGCTAAGAAGTTTTAAATCGGCACCTTTTTTCTTTCTTCTTCTCATCTATGTCCGTTACATAAAATCTATAAATTTCTATAAATTACTTATAAAAAACTACAAATTCTATTTCCTAATTAACCGAAGCCTATTTCACTAATCAAATAATAGCTACTTTAGTTTGTATACTTCTCCAAAGGCTTAAATTCCCGACTAACGTATCGGTACACATTTAGTTTACAGTTTTAGTTGTAAGCTAAATTCTTTAAGTTTAAACTTGCATTAAAATCTCTATCAATTACATTTCCACAGAATTCACATATATAAGTTCTCTCTGATAGACTTAATTTTTCTTTTTTGTTTCCACACTTACTACAAATCTTTGATGAAGGATAAAATCTATCTGCTACTATAAATTCAATTCCTTTATTTTGACATTTATACTTTAATTGCCTGAATATTTCATAGAATGAACAGTCAGCAATTTTTTCTGATAAATGCTTGTTTTTCATCATACCTTGTACGTTTAAATCTTC
>NZ_QUGE01000025.1:0-34539 GCF_003478825.1 Peptoclostridium sp. AF21-18 | reverse complement strand
GCTCTCGCCATATATCATCTCAACTGTTGTTTCCGAATTTCTTCACATTCATAGAAGTTTATGATTTTATCTTCTATTGTAGTCGTTGAGCTTTAGGAGTTACTGGTTTTAAAGTTGTGTCCTATGTAAATTTCTTTACATACGAGGCTTAGTTAAAATAATCTATAAAGTATTTATATGTTATTGTAGATATTTATAGATTATTTTTAACTGTTAGTTACCCTCCTTATTATTTCCTATATATATATTTATTCTATCGAAATCTATAATATATTATACTACAATTTATATCACATTGTTTCATTTATTTTAAATATTTAACCCTAAAATAAATTTTATTATTTTTTATAATTTTACTTTAGATTAATTGTAAAATGAAATTGAACAAAAAATAAAAATAAGAAACAAGTCAATGAAAATATAAAGAAGCTTGGGCAATATATATATGAAAAACCTATTAAAATAAATAATCGTGAAGAGTTTAGATATTAGAAAATAGATACTGTCATTGGTGAAAAGAATAAGAATGACAATGTTTTATTGACTATAGTAGAGCGTAAAATTAGATATTCTATTATTCTAAAAATAAATGATAAAAAATCATCCTCTTTAATGGATAATATTTATAAGATATATACATATTTTATTTGAATCAGATATACACTCTTTAAATATTTTTGGTTATTTGAATTATAACGTATTCAATTTGTTATTGTAATTTAGATAATTTTACTGTAATAAAAAAGAGGACTGAATCCTCTAGACCTGTGAGCGGGTTGGTCTTTTGAGAATTCAGTCCCTATTTTTACGTTCTTTTTAATTAACAATATGATTTTATATCTACATTGCTCCAACGGTCGGAGCAATGTAGTTTTTTAACTTTCGAATAAACTTTTGTTTTTAATGCATTTAATTTCAATTTTTGAGCGGGTAATTGAAATTTATTACATTTTTTATTTGAAGTAAAGTACTCCTGATTCGAATATTTTCTGATCTTTTTCACCAGATATATTCTTAGTTATGTTTGCACTTAATCTTTCTGAGTGACCCATCTTACCAAATACTCTACCGTCTTTACTTGTTATACCTTCAACTGCGTAGAATGATCCATTTGGATTGTGGTCTATATCATATGTAGCATTTCCGTCGAAGTCTACGTACTGAGTAGCTATCTGTCCGTTTTCTATAAGCTCTTTCATTACTTCTTCACTTGCAACGAATCTACCTTCACCATGTGATATTGGTATACTATGTATATCTCCAACTTCTGTCTGAGCTAACCATGGAGATTTGTTAGAAGCTATTCTAGTGTTAACTATCTTAGCCTGATGACGTCCTATATTATTGTAAGTTAATGTAGGAGCTTCTGCACAAGGTTCTATTATTTCTCCGTATGGAACTAATCCAAGTTTTATAAGAGCCTGGAATCCATTACAGATACCTAACATTAAACCATCTCTTTCATTTAAGAATTCATGAACAGCTTCTTTCATCTTAGGATTTCTGAATACTGTTGCTATGAATTTAGCTGAACCATCTGGTTCATCACCAGCACTGAATCCACCTGGTATCATTATTATCTGTGATTTTTTGATTTCTTCAACCATTGCGTCTATAGATTCTTCTATATCCTGGTAAGATAAGTTTCTAAATACTTTTATAGTTGATTCTGCACCAGCTCTATCAAAAGCTCTTGCTGCATCGTATTCACAGTTTGTTCCAGGGAATGCTGGTATTAATACTTTTGGTTTTACTATGCTTAATGAAGATTTAGCTGGAGCACCAGTTCTTACATAGCTTACATTTTCTATTTTTGAAGTTATTTCAGCTGCTTTTGTTGGGTATATAGATTCTAAAGTATTGCAGTGAGATTTGTATAATCCACATAAGTCTACTTTTTCACCATTGAAGTCTATAGCAGGTTCTGCTGTAGTTTCCCCAAGAACTATACATCTGTATCCTTTTAGAACCGATAAATCATCTTCTGCAAGTTCAAGAAGTATTGTTCCGTAATCAGCTGCAAATAAATCATCAGTGTTTTCATAAGCTTCAACAGCTTCTTCACTGAATTTGAATCCGATATGGTTACCGAATCCCATCTTAGCAACTGCTTCACCAACTCCTGCAAATCCAAGAGCATAACTTGAAAGCACTTTGCCTTCTAATATTAATTCTCTTACTTTTGTAAGGTTTTTCTTTAATTCATCAAAGTCTACTACACCATTGTCTAAAGTAGCTGCTGATATTTTAACTACTTTTGATCCAGCTTTTTTGAATTCTGAAGTAACTACATTTTTAGCATCTACAGTATCTACTGCGAATGATACTAATGTTGGAGGCACGTCTATATCTTTGAATGTTCCTGACATAGAGTCTTTACCACCTATTGCAGGTATTTCAAACTGTTCCTGAGCATAGTATGCACCAAGTAAAGCTGCGAATGGTTTACCCCATCTTTCTGGAGCTTTTCCAAGTCTTTCGAAGTATTCCTGGAAAGTAAGTCTTGTAGTAGCATAGTTTCCTCCAAGTGCAACTAATTTAGCAACAGATTCAACTACTGCATATAATGCACCGTGGTATGGAGACCATTTACCTATTTTAGGGTTGTATCCGTAAGTCATTATTGTAGAAGTATCAGTTTCTCCACCAAGTACTGGTATTTTAGCAACCATACCCTGTTCTGGAGTAGCCTGATATTTACCACCAAATGGCATTACTACTGTATTTCCACCTATACTAGTATCGAATTTTTCAACAAGTCCTTTCTGAGAACAAGTATTTAAATCAGATAATGCTTTGTGGAATTTTTCTTCTATAGTTTTAGCACCTTTAACTATTTCTACATTGTCGAAGAATGTATTTTCTTCGTCAACTTTTTCAACTACTACGTTAGTTTTCTGTTTAGCACCGTTAGTGTCTAAGAAAGCTCTCTTTAAGTCTACTATAGCTTTACCATTCCAGAATAATCTCATGTATCCTGTATCAGTAACTGTAGCAACGTGAGTAGCAGTTAAGTTTTCTTCTTTTGCTAATTCTATGAATCTATCTTTGTTTTCTGCAGCTATTGCAACTGCCATACGTTCCTGAGATTCTGATATTGCAAGTTCAGTACCGTCAAGTCCGTCGTATTTCTTAGGAACTAGGTCTAAGTTTATGTCTAAACTTTCAGCTATTTCACCTATAGCAACACAAACCCCACCTGCACCAAAGTCATTACATCTTTTTATCATCTGAGCAGCTTCTTTATTTCTAAAGAATCTCTGGATTTTTCTTTCGTTAGGTGCATCACCTTTCTGAACTTCTGCTGAACAAGTGTTTATAGATTCTTCACTGTGTTCTTTAGAAGATCCTGTTGCACCACCGCAACCATCTCTACCAGTTTTTCCACCAAGAAGAACTATTATATCTCCCGCCTGTGGTCTTTCTCTAACTACATTTTCTTTTGGAGCTGCTGCTATAACAGCACCTATTTCCATTCTCTTAGCTACGAAGTCTGGATCATAAACTTCTGCTACCTGTCCTGTAGTTAAACCTATCTGGTTTCCGTAAGAACTGTATCCATTTGCAGCTTCTGTAACTATTTTTTTCTGCATTAATTTTCCTGGTAATGTTTCTTCTAAAGGAGTTCTAGGGTCTGCAGCACCAGTTACACGCATTGCCTGGTAAACATAAGATCTTCCTGATAATGGGTCTCTTATTGCTCCACCTAGACAAGTTGCAGCACCACCAAATGGTTCTATTTCTGTTGGATGGTTGTGTGTTTCATTTTTGAACATTACTAAGTATTTTTCTGGTTTTCCATCAATTTCTACGTCTACATTTATAGAACAAGCATTGATTTCTTCACTTTCGTCAAGGTCTGCTAATTTTCCTTCTTTTTTAAGTTTTTTCATAGCTAAAGTAGCTATATCCATTAAGCAAACATCTTTCTTTCTGTCTACATATATTTCTTTTCTAGTGTTCATGTAGTCATCGAAAGTTTCTTTTATAGCGTCTGTGTATTTACCTTCAGCTATTTCAACATTTTCTAATTCAGTCATGAATGTAGTGTGTCTACAGTGATCTGACCAGTAAGTATCTAGTACTTTTATTTCTGTTATAGTTGGGTTTCTGTGTTCATCATCTCTGAAGTAAACCTGAACATGTTTTAAATCTTCTAAAGTCATTGCTAGACCCTGAGATTTTACGAAGTTATTAAGACCTTCTTCATCTAATTCGATGAATCCGTCTAATATTTCTACTTCTGTTGGTTTTTCAGTTACTAGAGCTAATGATTCAGATTTTTCTAGCCCAGCTTCTCTACTATCAACAGGGTTTATTATATACCCTTTGATTTTGTTGAATTCTTCATCTGTTATGTTTCCAGATAGTATGTACTCTTTAGCAGATTTTAATTCAGGTCTCATACCATGATTTAATATCCGTATACACTGAGCAGCCCAATCAGCTCTCTGATCGTACTGTCCTGGAAGATATTCAACTGCGAATACTCTCTCATTTTCATTGCAAGGAACTTCTTCAAAGTAAACAACATCAAGGTTTGGTTCTGAGAATATTGAGTTTGCCGCATTCTGGAAAACTTCATCAGATATACCTTCTACGTCGTATCTGTTTAAAACTCTTAAAGAGTCAACAGATGTGATATGAAGACTTTCTTCAATGTCTTTTTTAAGAGCTCTTGCTTCAAGATCAAAGCCGTTTCTTTTTTCGACTAATACTCTTTTGACGTTTTTATCCATTTCTCTTCCTCCAAATTTTTTTTCGGAAATTTTACAGACCTATATCAGTTCTGTAGTGCATTCCTTCAAAGTTTATTCTTTTTATATTTTCATAAACTTTATCGGCAGCTTCTGCTACAGTTCCTGCTTTAGCAGTTATACCTATAACTCTTCCGCCGTTTGTAACTAATTTACCATCTGACATCTTAGTTCCACTGTGGAATACTACTATTTCATCATCTAATTTGTCAAGACCTGTTATTTCTTTGCCTTTTTCATAGGCTTCTGGATATCCTCCTGAAGTTAGCATAACACATATAGCCTGTTCATCTGTATATTTTATTTCTACTTCAGAAAGTCTGTTATCTATTACAGCATTCATTATTTCACTTAAATCAGTTTCTAATCTGAATAATACTGACTGCGTTTCTGGATCTCCAAATCTAACATTGTATTCAAGTACTTTTATACCTTCTTTAGTTATCATTATTCCAACGAATAAGATTCCTCTGTAATCTAATCCGTCATTCTGGAATCCTTTTAAAGTTTTATCAAGTACATTTACTTTTATGTCGTTTGCTAATTCTTCAGTCCATAATTCACTTGGAGAGAATGTTCCCATACCACCAGTGTTAAGTCCTTTTTCTCCATTATTTACTTTTTTATGGTCTTTAGCACTTTCCATTGGAACTATAGTATTATTATCAACAAATGCTAGTATAGAAGTTTCTATTCCTGTTAAGAATTCTTCTATTACTACTTTGTTACCTGCGTCTCCAAATTTTTTGTCTGCCATCATTTCTTTTAAAGTTATTATAGCATCTTCTCTGTTTTCAGGTATTACAACACCTTTACCAGCTGCAAGACCATCTGCTTTTATAACTACTGGATATCCAAAGCTATCTATTTCTGATATAGCTTCATCTAAATCAGTATATTCTTTGTATTTTGCAGTTGGGATATCATTTCTTATCATGAAATCTTTAGAGAATGCTTTACTTCCTTCAAAAGTAGCGCACTGTTTGTTTGGTCCAAATATTCTTAGACCTTCTTTTTCAAAGGCATCAACTATACCCATTACAAGTGGAACCTCAGGTCCCACTACTGTAAGGTCTATAGCGTTGTCTTTTGCGAATTTTACTAGATTTTCTATATCACTGTCTTTTATATCTACACATTCTGCAGAGTCTGCTATACCTGCATTTCCTGGTGCGCAATATACTTTTTCGACATCTTTTTCATTTTTTAATTTCCAGCATATAGCGTGTTCTCTTCCGCCACCGCCGACAACAAGTATTTTCATAGTTATACTCTCCTTAAGATTAATGTTTGAAGTGTCTTACTCCTGTGAATACCATAGACATATTGAATTTGTCACAAGCTTCTATAGAGTCGTTATCTCTTATTGATCCACCTGGCTGTACTATTGATTTTATACCAAATTCATTAGCTAAAGTTACACAGTCATCGAATGGGAAGAATGCATCTGATGCTAAAGTAGCTCCTGTGAAGTCTTTTTCATCTTTGTTGTTTTCTAATGCATTTTTAAGAGCCCATATTCTTGAAGTCTGACCACAACCTAAAGCAAGAGTCTGACCATCTTTAACAACTGCTATTGCATTTGATTTCATATTTTTAACTATTTTCATACCGAATTTCATATCTTCTAATTCTTCTTCAGTTGGTTCTAATTTAGTAACTGTTTCATATTTGTCAGCTAATTTAGTATCTTTATCCTGGATAAGAAGTTTTCCATCAAGATATTTCATTTCGTATTTCTGTTTGCTATCTTCTATTTTAGCAAGTTTTAATACTCTAAGGTTTTTCTTAGTTTTTAATACTTCTAAAGCTTCATCAGTGAAGTCGTAAGCAACAACTATTTCAAGGAATATTTTGTGTAATTCTTCAGCTGTAGCTTTATCTACTGTAGAAGTTATACCAACTATTCCACCGAATATAGAAGTTTTGTCCGCTTCATAGCATTTAGTATAAGCTTCTAAAGCTGTGTCACCTAAAGCAACACCACATGGGTTAGTATGTTTTATAGCTACTGCAGCTACTTTATCGCTATCTTTGAATTCTCTCATAACTTCTAAGCATCCGTGTAAGTCATTTAAGTTATTGAAAGATAATTCTTTACCGTTTAACTGTTCGTAGTTTAGTATAGGGTTTTTAGCATTTGGCTGAGCGTATAATATACCGTTCTGATGTGGGTTTTCACCGTATCTTAAAGTCTGTTCTTTCTGGAAAGTAAGATTTAAGAATTCTGGGTAATCTTCTCCAACCTGTTCTGCAAAGTAAGTAGATATCATAGCATCATATCTTCCTGTTGTTGAGAAAGCTTTGTATGCTAAGTTTCTTCTTTCTTCTTCTGTTAAATCACCTTTTCTTAATCCTTCTATTACTAAATCGTAGTCTTTTATATCTGTAACTACTATAACGTCTTTGTAGTTTTTAGCAGCAGATCTTATCATTGAAGGTCCACCGATATCTATGTTTTCTATCATTTCTGCATGGCTTTTTCCTGCTTTTAAAGTACCTTCGAAGTCATAAAGGTTAACACATACAAGGTCTATTGAATGTATTCCATGTTCTTTAACTGTTTCTACATGAGATTCTAAATCTCTTCTGTAAAGTATTCCACCGTGTATAAATGGATTTAAAGTTTTTACTCTACCATCTAATATTTCTGGGAATTTAGTAACATCTTCAACCTGCATTACATTTACACCATTTTCTTTTAGTATTTTAAATGTATTACCTGTTGATATTATTTCAAAATCAAGTTCGTTTAATGCTTTTGCAAATTCAACTACTCCTGTTTTATCTGTTACGCTTATTAAAGCTCTCTTACTCATTTATATATACTCTCCTTCCATCAACTCTTACTTTGTCATCACATAAAAGTGCAACACTCTTTTTAAGTATCTGATGTTCTACTTTAAGAACTCTAGCTGCTAGAGTATCTGCATCATCATCCTGTTCTACTTTTACAGATTCCTGCATTATAATTGGACCTTCGTCAGCTCCCTCTGTTACAAAGTGAACTGTAGCTCCAGTTACTTTTGCACCGTAATCAAGAACTCCCTGATGAACTTTCTTTCCGTAGTATCCTTTACCACAGAAAGAAGGTATTAGAGATGGGTGAATATTTATCATTCTGTTTTTGAATTCATTTACAAAATCAGCGCTGATTATTTTTAGATATCCAGCCATAACAACTATATCTATTTCTTTTTCTTTTAATATTTCGATTACTTTCTTTTCATCGTTTTCAAATACTGCTTCTATATTGTGCTTTCTTGCTCTTTCAAGACCGTATGCATTTTCTTTGTTAGAGATTACTACCTTTATCTGACCGTTTATCTCTCCTGCTTCTGTTGCATCTATTATAGACTGAAGATTTGTTCCTCCTCCAGATACTAAAACAGCTATATTCTTTAGCATAATTCTACTCCTTCATGAGTATCAACAACTTCACCTATGATGTATGCATTATCTTCCATAAGGTCAGCGTATTTTTCGTCAACAAAGTTTTTGTTATCACTTGGTCTACCATTTACATAATCAACAACAGCCTGAGCATCTTCTTTGTTTACTATTAAAACAAGACCGATACCCATGTTGAAGCTCTTATGTAATTCTCTCTGTTCAACTGCGTTGAATCCTTCTATCATTTTGAATATTGGTGGTTTTTCCCAAGATTTAGTGTCTATGTTTAGTCCTAATCCTTTTGGTATAACTCTTGTTATGTTTTCTATAACACCACCACCAGTTATATGAGCTATTGCTTTTATATTATGTTTTTCTATTAAGTCTAATGCTAATTTAACGTATATTTTTGTAGGAGTTAGAAGTGCTTCACCTACTGTCATTCCTAGTTCTTCAACATACTGATTCATATCGTATTTGAATTCTTCTAAGAATATTTTTCTTATGAATGAGAATCCGTTTGAATGTATACCACTTGAAGTTATACCTACTAAAACGTCTCCTGCTTTAACATCTTTACCAGTTACAACTTTTGATTTATCTGCTATACCTACAGCAAATCCAGCTAAATCGTAGTCATCTTCTCCGTACATACCTGGCATTTCAGCAGTTTCCCCACCTATTAATGCACATCCTGACATTTTACATCCGTTAGCTACACCATCAACTATTTTTTCTATATGTTCTGGAACTAATTTTCCAAGTGCTATATAGTCAAGGAAGAATAATGGTCTTGCTCCCTGGCATATAAGGTCATTAACACTCATTGCAACTAGGTCTATACCTACAGTGTGATGTATATCCATCATCTGAGCTATTTTTAATTTTGTTCCAACACCGTCAGTAGCTCCCATTATAACTGGATCTTTCATTCCTGAGAATTCAGCTATACTGTAAAGTCCACTGAAGTTACCTAAATCACCTATTACATTGTCATCATATGTTTCTTTTATTTTTCCTTTTATAAGGTCTACTGCTCTATTCCCTTCGTCTATATTTACTCCCGAAGCTTTATATGTTAGCATTTCTACGTTCCTCCTAGATTTTATTATTTTCTAATCAGAATAAATCGTATACTTTGATAAGTTTCAATATCTAATTATTAAAATAATTTTCAACTCAAAAACTTTAGCAAAGTACGATTTTCCTATTATTTACATTATAAACTAAACTTTACTATTTATACAGTAAATTAATTATTTATCTATCTTTCTAACTGGATAATCTCCATCGAAGCAAGAAGTACAGAATGTATTCATTCCTTTAGCTGCTTCTTTCATTCCTTCTATGCTTATGAATTTTAATGTATCACAGCCTATATATTCTCTCATCTCTTCAACAGAATGACTTGCTGCAAGTAAACTTTCTCTTGTAGGAGTGTCTATTCCGTAGTAGCAAGGATATTTTACTGGTGGTGAAGTTATTCTTAAATGAACTTCTTTAGCCCCTGCTTCTTTTAAAGATTTTATTAACTGTTTTGAAGTAGTTCCTCTTACTATAGAGTCATCAACTAATATTATTGATTTACCTTTTATTGCTGGAACTAGTGGATTTAATTTTATTCTAACAGCTATTTCTCTTTCTTCCTGAGTTGGTTTTATAAATGTTCTACCAACGTATCTGTTTTTAACAAGTCCTTCACTTAACTGTAATCCACTTTCATTAGCGTAACCTATTGCACTTGCCCATCCTGAATCTGGAACTGGAACAACACAGTCAGCTTTTACATCTTCATTTTTAGCTAGGTAAGCACCACAGTTTATTCTAAATTCGTATGCATTTAAATCATCAAGTGTTGCATCGTTTCTTGCTATATAAACATGTTCAAATATACAGCTTTTCTTAACTGGTTTGTAAGTATCTGAATAGTTGTAAGATTTTAATTCTCCATCTTTTATAACTATTATTTCACCTGGTTCAACGTCTCTTATAACTTCTCCACCAAGTATTTCTATAGCACTATTTTCTGATGCTATAAGATATTCATTACCTTTTTTACCTAATAGAAGTGATCTAAATCCGTGTGGATCTCTAACTGCAACTAGAGAATCATCACATATTATAGCTAAAGTATAAGAACCTTTTATATAGTCCATAGTAACTTTAACAGCTTCTACTATATCTCCTTTGTAGTATCTAGCTAATATATGAAGTATAACTTCTGCATCAGAATTAGTCTGGAACATGAATCCTTCTTCTTCTAATGTTTCTCTTAAATAATTAGCATTAACTAAACTACCATTGTCAACTATTGCAAGATTTCTATTTCTGCAACTTCCAACAAATGGCTGAGTATTAGCAACATGGTTATGACCAACTGAAGATGATCTAACATGTGCTATACCAAGATTACCTTTGTAATTTTTTAATTCGTCTTCTTTGAATGCATCTCCAACAAGACCTTTTTCTTTTTTGTATACTACTTCTTTTGCTTCTTCATCATATATTGCTATACCACAGCTTTCCTGTCCTCTATGCTGCATAGAATATATTCCGTAGTAAAGCTCTTTTGACACCTGTTTGTCTGAGTAAACACCTAATATACCGCTCATACACTCGCTCCTTTTTATAAAATAATATTTAAAAATTTAAAACTGTCTATTATTAATTTATATTTAAATATGTTTTTAACTCTCTACATAAAATAGGCAGAGAGTCCAAACATTTTTAAAATTCTATTTAACTAAAATTATCTAAAGCTTTCATCGTCTTCAAGAACTTTTTTAGCCATTTCATCTCTATATGCTTTTAACTGTTCTTTTAACTGAGGATATTTTAATGACATCATCTGTATAGCTAGTAACGCAGAGTTTAGACCACCGTCTATTGCAACTGTTGCTACTGGTATACCTTTTGGCATCTGAACTATTGATAATAGTGAATCTAGTCCGTCCATTGTTGATGATTTTATTGGAAGTCCTATTACTGGAATTAAAGTCTGAGCTGCTATAACACCTGGAAGATGTGCTGCTTTTCCTGCTGCTCCTATTATTACATCAGTGTTGTCTTCAAGTTCAGCTAAACATTCTGTTAACTGTACTGGAGTTCTATGAGCTGATAATGCTCTAACTACAACCTCTGCACCGAATTCTTTTAATACTTTTATTCCTTCTTCTACTTTTGGAAAATCTGATTTAGATCCCATAATTACTGCTACTTTCATTATTTTCCCCTCTCCTTCTCAAATCTTTTGTTTTTAGTCAAAAATTCGTACCATTATACGAACTATTATATATAAATATTATATTAATATCCATATTTTATCAATATATTTTTTGTTTTTTTTTGAAATTATTAAATTTTTTTAGGATTTTTTAGCTATATTGTTCGTATTTTTGGTACTTATTCTATTTTTTTGCGGTTTTTATTCGTGTTTTACCCAACTTTTAAAAATTTTGAATTTCTAAAAGAGTTTTTAATTCTATTACTATATTATAAGTATAGTATACATTTATATATTTCCATTTCCATGCTAATAATTCCTTCTTAAATTACATTTTTTGCACAAAAAAATAAAGCATCGAATACCGTCATTTAATGAAGCAGCACTCAACGCTTTGTTACCATTAATTATTTTAAATTCATATTGTTTTAATTCACAATGTGTATTGTATAACGAAATATACATTTTTTAAATAGTTTTTTTATATTTATATATAAAAATTTTATAATCCAATCTTAAAACTAAAATGCCCAAGTTACAAGGACAGCTACACCAATATAAAGTGCAAATAAAATCACTCTTCTCATAGTTTTTGAAAGTTTTAAGTCTTTATCAAATTTATCTACAAGTATATTTGCACCTAGGCATAATATACATATAGCAAAAAATCTTTTTAACAATAGTATAGTACCCATTTTATTTATACCTACCTTTCGAAGTCAATCAAAGTATATATTAACATATAAAATAGGTATTCTACAATATTTTTAATAACAAATCTATTTTTATATCCTATCTTATTCTTTAATTTTAAAAAAATCTATTTTTTATTTTTCTTTAGTCCAATCTGTAGCCGTCTCACTCTGCTCTCCACTTATGCTCATTAGATATCCCAAAGCTTCTTCTTTAGTCATAAAGAAGTGTATTCCACCTGTAGAATCTCTCCATCTATCTGGGTTAAATCCTTTAGCATAAGCCATTTCTCCAACCTTATATACAAAATCTCCATCTACATAGGAGACAGCCTCATCAAATTTAACAGTTTCTGTTGGATCTGTTACAGCAAGCACCTTAGCCTTATCACATCTACAAGTGTTTAATGTAGAGCTAGTTCTTCTAGCATCTGCTGGAATTAGAAGTCTAACAAGTCTAGTATTGAAACAAGTCTTCCATGCTAAAAACGCTCCTGTTTCTGGGCATACCATTTTGTAGTGTTTTGTGTTTTCATCAGTCTTTATACCGTCCATTTTTGATTCTTCTAAATTAGCTCCAAAAATATCTGCTCCACTCAAATCTACATTAGTTAAATCAGTATATCTCAAATTAGTAGCGTGTAACGTACAATTTTTAAAACTCGCATTAGATAAATCTGCATGTTCAAGAAAAACATTGCTTAGATTTGAATCTTCAAAATCTACATTAGCAAGTTTTACATTTTCAAAATCTGACCAATCTAAATCTACATTTTTTAAATCTAATCCGGTAAGATCCATATCCTTAAATATACAGTTCTTTAAATCTAGTATTTCATTTTCTTTTCTATTTTTTAATAACTCTAATAAACTATCTTTATCTATAATTTTTTTCATAGAAATCACTTTCCTTTAGCAGAGTGCATAACCTTATTGTGTTCATACTTTTTATTTAATTATACACCCACAAAAAAATACTGTCACATAATATCTTTTAAAAAGATATTTTGTGGCAGTATCTTTGACTAAAAACCTATACTTATCAACTTTCAAACATATAATAAAATATATTATTTATATTGAACTTTTAACAAAGGTTTATCAATTTTAAATTCTTTTTCAATCCCAATAATATTATCATTATTAATAACCAACATCATTGTAATAGTATTATAACCTTTATCTTCAATTAGTTTTTTATCAAAACATACTATTGGCTGACCTTTTTTTACTCTATCATTTACATTGACTTTCTTTGTAAATCCCTCACCATTTAATTCTACTGTTTCTAGACCAATATGAATTAATATTTCAATATCATCATCTACTTTAATTCCAATTGCATGAAGACTATCTTGTATCATAGTAATTTCTCCATCAATAGGTGAAATAATTTCTCCATTACTTGGATTAATTGCTATACCATCACCTAAAATCTTCTCAGCGAATACAGGATCTGGAACATTTTCGATAGGTAACACTTCTCCTTGTACACATGTATATATTTCTAACTCTTTACTTTTCTTCTTAAAAAACATTACTGACTCACTTTCTCCACATATTCCTCAAAATCACTTTTAATAACAGTTACCTGTGGACCATAAATAATTTGAATTCCTTTTCCCTTTTTGATTACACCTTTTGCTCCTGATGTTTTCAATAATTCTTCATCTACTAAGGTTTCATCTACAACAGTTAATCTAAGTCTTGTTGCGCAAGCGTCAATATCAACTAAATTCTTTACTCCTCCAACACCTTTTAGAATAAGTTCAGATTTTGAATCATTCTTATTTTGTTTATTTTTAAAATCTTCTTTTGTATAAAGCTTAATATCTGTAGCATTTTCTTCACGTCCTGGAGTCATAATATTAAATTTCTTAATTAAGAATGTGAAAATCAAATAATATCCTACTGCATAAATTGCAAATAAAACCATCATCATTGGCCAATTCGTTTTTGTTGGTCCTTGAAGCAAACCATAAAGTGTAAAGTCAATTAATCCGCATGAGAACGTTGTCCCTATACAAATATCTAATAAATGACATAGCAAGAATGATAAGCCTGCCAGACCACAGTGTAAAATAAATAACACCGGAGCGATAAATAAGAATGTAAATTCAATTGGCTCTGTTATACCAGTTAAGAATGAAGTTAGACCTGCTGAAAATAATAAACCTGCTACTACCTTCTTATTTTCTGGTCTAGCGCATTTATACATTGCATAGGCCGCTGCTGGTAAACCTGCCATCATAAAAGGATATTTACCTGTCATAAAGCGACATGCATCTACGCTAAATCGAACTGTATTTGGTGATGCTAACTCAGCAAAGAAAATGTTCTGTGCTCCTGCAATTACAGCACCATCAATTGTTGCTGTTCCCCCAAGTGCTGTTTGCCAAAATGGAATATAAAAAACATGATGAAGTCCAAATGGAATTAGTGCACGTTCAAGGAATCCAAATATAAATGTTCCACCATATCCAGATTCTGTTACTAAATTACCTAATGCAAATATTCCACTTTGAATAAATGGCCATACAAAGAAACAAAGAATTCCTACAAAAATATAAACAATTGTACTAATAATTGGTACGAATCTTACTCCAGAGAAGAATGATAATGCCATTGGTAGTTCTTGTTTATAAAATTTATTATGTAACGTTGCTACACCCAATCCTACTATAATCCCTCCAAAAACTCCTAATTCTAGAGAGGTAATTCCTAATATATTAGATAACTGCCCTTGTAATACAAAATCTGCATAACTTCCATCTGGTAAAATATATCCACTAAGTTTTAACATAGCATTAATTGAAGTATGCATTACAATAAAGGCTATTCCCGCTGATAAAACTGCAACCGCCTTTTCTTTTCTTGCCATACCTAATGCTACAGCTAGTGCAAAAATCAATGGTAAGTTTCCAAAAATCGCTGTACCTACTTGAGACATAATTGTTAGTAATCCATTTAGTATAGTTCCTGTACCTAATAAACCTGTTAAATTATATGTCTCAATAGTTGTCTGATTGGTAAATGAAGATCCTAGACCTAATAAAAGACCTGCTATTGGTAAAACCGACACAGGTAAAAAGAAAGATTTTCCTACTTGCTGAATCGTTGCAAAAAACTTTCCAGACTGTTTTTCCTTACTCATATATTATTCTCCTCCTAATAAAACTGATACATTGTCGTTGAAACAAAGTTCTTATTTGAATCAAAAATTGGCTTTTCAAAATTTTCTATATTAATTGCATTTGGGAAAAAATCTGGCTCCATACAAAATGCACTGTATCTCTTGTATACAACTCCTTTTTTTCCTATTGTATTCTTCAATGAATTAGAAGTATAAAACTGCAATCCTGGCATATCAGAATAAATATCCATATGAATTCCACTTTTTTGATTTCTTGTTTGTGCAATTAATCTAAAACCTGTATGAGGGTAATTAAGCACATAATTATGATCGTAGCCATTTTCAATTTGTAATTGATGATAATTTGAATTAATTCTATCACCAATGAATGTATAATCTGATAAATCCATTGGGGTATTCATAACTTTACGAATTTCTCCAGTTGGGATAATGTCCTCATCAATTGGTGTGAATGATTTCGCATAAATACAAAATTCTGTATCAAATATATCTCCACCCAAATTAAAATATGTATGGTTAGTAACATTTAGAATCGTCTTTTTATCTGTTGTAGCAAAATATGATAATATCAAGCCGTTTGTTTCTGTTAATGTATATGTCATTTTTATAAGAACTTCTCCTGGAAATCCTTGCTCCATTTCACAGCTCAAATAGGATAAACATACAGAATTATCACCCGTAATTTCATAGTCCCATATTACTTTATGAAATCCATGTTCCTTATCACTATGAATATTATGATTACCTCTATTTTTATCTAATGTATATACTTTTCCATCTAATTCAAATCTTGCATTCGATATACGATTCACATTACGTCCTACTGTTGCTCCAAACATCGGGTGATTATCAAGATATTCTTCTAACGTGTCATACCCCAAAACAACATCTTTGAAATTATCATATTTATCTTTAACAAACAAAGATATAAGAATAGCTCCAAAATTTGTTATAACAGCTTTCGTACCTTGTTTATTTATAATTTCAAACTTATATACTTTTTCACCTGATGGATGAACACCAAATATTTCTTGTTTAACACTCATTAACAATAATCTCCTTCACAACAGGATCCTTAATTTTTATATTTTCTTTTTCTAATCTCTCAATCACAGACTTAAATTGTGGTAAATACTTCTTATGAGCAATTAATAACTCATCCAAAACACGTTTAGCATTTTCTCCTGAAGGAATTAGCTCATTTAATGTAAATGCTTCAAGTGCTAATCCGTAATTACCTGTAATAGCTGCTTCTATCGTACACTCTTCCATTGCCTTCATACATTGTAACCATCCTCTTTGAGCACTTGGTAATTTTCCCCAAGCAACTGGCATTGCCCCCTTAGCACCAATATAGCAACTCACCTCTACGATTGAATCTTCTGGCAATTCAGGAATAGCTCCTCTATTTTTTGTGCTAACTACCATATGTGCCTGTTTGTTATTATAAATTGCATTGATACATTCACATGCTGCATCACTATAATAAGCTCCACCACGTTTTGCAAGTTCTTCCGGTTTATGATTTAAGTTAGGATTTTTATACAATTCGAATAACTTATTTTCTGTTTCCTTTACTTGTTGACCACGAGTTCCTATTGTTTCATACTCCATCAAACTATGTTCTAACATTTCTTGTTGACGATAATAATATCTATGATATCCACAAGGAATCATGTTCATTTCTCTAATTTGTTCACTAAAGAAAGGTACATTATTAATATTAGCAGGAAGTCCTACATCTTCTCCGTCTAGCATTGCATCTATAACTTTATCTGTTAATTCATTTCCGTTTTTATCAAATACTTTATGCCAGTGGAAATGATTAAGTCCTACAAATTGATAAATCAATTCATTTGAATCAATATTTAAAGCTATTGGTTCTTTTATCATAGCAATTGTTGGAACATTACACAAACCAATGCAACGCTCCCACTTTCCATATTTAATAACTGCTTCTGTTACCATTCCACTAGGATTTGTAAAATTGATTAACCATGCATTAGGACACAATTCTTTCATATCTTCTACAATATCCAGAATTACTGGTATCGTTCTAAATGCCTTAAAAATTCCTCCAGCTCCATTTGTTTCTTGACCTAACATACCATAAGATAAAGGAATTCTTTCATCTTTAATTCTTGCTTCCAGTAATCCAACTCTAAATTGTGTAGTAACAAAATCTGCATCCTTTAATGCTTCCCTACGATCAAAAGTTACATATACCTTTACATCATATCCGGCTGCATCCCACATACGTTGTGATATACTAGCGTCTATATTCACTTTTTCTTTACCTTGTTCAATATCAACAAGCCAAATTTCTTTGATTGGAAGTTCGTTATAACGTTTAATAAAACCTTCCATTAATTCAGGTGTATAACTACTTCCTCCACCAATTGTGACAATTTTTAATCCATTTTTCATACTAACTCTCCTTTTTATTTGATGGCTTTATTTTACTTTTTCAATAAAAGTTATTCAATATACATCGAAATCTAAGATAATTTTTTCCAAACAAAATAAAAAAGCTTCAAAAAAACTGAAACTTTTTGAAGCTTTTTACATTATTTATTCAGTTGGTCTATCATCCATATAATCTATTGAATCATAAATATACTTTATATTCTTCTTTCTTCTTTCATTATAAATACAAGCATACAAAACATCCATAATATACTGCATAGCTATATGGCTATAAAACTGAGACATTCTATCTCGATTATTTTCACTATCACTAATTGGTAAATAATATGTTATATATTTAGAATAATAGTTACTCCCCGCTTTCCCAATCTGTATAACTTTTACACCTTTTTCATACAATTTTTTTACAATCGGTAATATAAATGTAGCCTTTCCTGAATAAGATAAAATAATAGCTACATGATTTTGATTTGATGCTAAAACTGTTAACCTTTGATTATAAAAACTATTTGGACAATTTACATTTCGGCCAATAGTCAACATTTTATCTTTAAAATTTTCTGCAATATTTGAATTATGTGCATGAGTATAAATATCAACCATATCTGCTGTATCTATTAATTGTGCCACTTCTTTAACTTGATTTAAATCAACACATTCAAATGTATCTTTAACAGCTTTTTCATACACTTCTAATAACTTAAATGCTATTTCCCTTGGATTATCATTTTCCTGAAATGGATAATTTACATTGATATACGAATTATTCTCTAATAAATCTGCACTCTCTTTTGCTATACTTACTTTTAAATCATTAAAACCATTAAATCCAATCTTTTTAACAAAACGATGAATAGCTGATTTTGAAATAAATAATATATCTGCTAAATCCTGAATTTTTAACTTCATAATAGTGTCTTTATTATTAACAATATATGATGCTATTTCTGTTTCTAATGGCGTTAATGAATCGCAAAGTTCTATCTTTTTTTCTAATTTCATATTACGTCCCTCTATCCCTTTCAAATAGTTTTAAGTTCTTATTACTATTATACTCATTTATCAGGTATATATTCAATTTTGTTCTACTGTTACACTACTTTTACACATAAAAATTGATCCTATCTGAGTTTAAAGTGAGCTTACTTCACTTGTTCACCCAGGTAGAATCAATTCATAATTCATCAACACATTTTGATATAACTAATATTGTTTATCTATATTACTATCTACTATTATTTATTCTTTAATTTTTATCCTTCCTTCAACCACAGAATCTAAATGTGTATGACTAGCCAAATACTCTTCCACAACCTGGAATCCAGAAGTAGACGTACACCTAAACTCACTATCAAAATCTTTCTTTTTAATTCCAAGATTTTTTTCAAGATTTTCAAGATGATATCTCTGAATAGCTATCGTATACTTCTTATCATCCTTTATCTTTTCTCCATCTAGTTCTGCTTTTATCAACTTATTCTCAGACTTTGACCAAACAAACTCACTTCCGTACGAAACTTGATAAAATTCACTTACAGTATCAACATCGAGTGCTTTTCTTATCATACTAGATACAAATTTTTTAATAACCTTTCCACTTGCCTTTGCCACAAATATTTCGTCGTCATAAGGGTAAAATTCTGTTAAATCTCCAAGTGTAACAACAGGCCCTAATCTCTGTTTTCTCAAACTTCCACTTCCTAAAAACATAATATCCACCCCTGCAATCTCTTTGTGAATATCTGCCATTAAATTTCCAGCCTCTGTTTCTCTTCTCCTTTCAGGATGTGTCAACAGTCTATTCAATCTAGTTATTATTTTTCCATATTTTTTATCAACCTCGTATTTATATGTCATTATTAAATCTTCTAGTTCCTCATCTCTCGGGCAGTACTCGTCCTTTATAGGAATTGTATTCCATTTATATGAAGCTATTTTATTTTTTTTCGTATCTATAATTAAATCAAATCTGCCAATCTGAGAAGTTCCTATACCAGCCTGAACTATCGGAATCCCATTTACCACTTCTGGCTCGTCTAAAAATGTATGTGTATGACCACCGATAATCATATTTATCCCCCATTCAGGTTTTAATTTAGATGCTAATACTCTATCCGCTTCAAATCCAATATGAGTTAAAAGTACAGTTAAATCGACATCATCTGGCTTATATGCATTACAAACCTTACCTACTTCTTCAACAGCATCATTTATATCTATAAATGGTCCTATCATACTTTCTAACTTTGTTCTTGCAAGAACCATCTCTGTAATCAAACCGATAAACATTATCTTCATTCCGTTTATCTTTATTATCTTATATGGTCTAAATAATCTATTTCCATTTGTCGCAATATACATATTTGCGTTTATAATTGGGAATGTCGCACATTTTTCAATAAATAAAAGATGTGCTATTCCGTAATCGACCTCATGGTTACCTATAGTAGCCACATCTGGTCCAAGTAAATTCATTATTTCTATTGTTGAAATTCCTTTATATTCGCTATCTATAACAGAACCTCTAAACATATCACCTGATATTGCGTATATAACATTCTGTTCTTCATTTCTTACCTTGTTTATATATCCAGAAAGCATCGAAACACCTCCGACAAGATCTTTATTTATCTTTTCAGCTAAAAAATCCCCATGCAAATCATTTGAATGTAGTAGTGTTAAATTCTTATATCTTTCCTTTGTTTTATTCTTCTTTTTTCCCATTTTTATCTCTCCTATTTTTATCCGTCTTTTCATATTAACAAAACTACAATAAGAGAATATTAAATCCATATTATAAATAAATTAAAAATGGCTACTGCATAAATACACGCAATAGCCATTTTTTCCTATTTTTAATTTTTTAATTTCATTTCTAATCCAACTCTCTCTTCCCAACTAGAGAATATCTTCTTGATTATAGCTGGTCCTTTTTTAGAAATAAACACAAGCTGAGAGTTTCCTTTATCACTGCAAGGTTTATAATCTATCTTCTTCCCTACAACATCTACCTGATTCCAACCTTCTCCTTTAAGATTGAAAAATCCCTTCATTCTATAAACATCATCTGCCATATCTTCAAGGAATGCTGTTAATTTTTCCTGCTCTACTTCACCTTCAAAATTTAAGAATAATGTCTTTGGTTTAGTTTCTACAGAATTTGTTGATTCCTCAGACTCTGCCCATTTGTACTGAACTAAGTCCTCATCTAAGAATGAATAGTCCATTACACCATTTACACTTTTTTCTACTCTACAGATAGGATTTATCTCTTTTATCTTATTAAGTACTTTTTCAAATCCTTCATCTCCTGTAACATCGCTCTTTGTTATTATAGCCATATTGCAGTGTTTTATCTGTCTTTCAACTGCCTCATCTTCTTCTAGCTGATTTTCAAAGTTTATTGCATCTGCTAAACAAATAGCTCCCTTAAACTCGTACTTATCTCCGGCTATAACTGTCACAGCCTTTAATATCTCATCTAAATTAGATGGATCTCCTATCCCAGAACTCTCAACAAAAAGATACTCAAAATCTTTTTCTGTCATATCTGCAAGTGCCTGTACAAAGTTTAATTTTAAACAAGAACAGAATATAGAGCCTCTATTTAGTTCCACCATCTGTATATCGTCATTTCTTAAAATTTCACCGTCTATACTTATCTTTCCAATTTCATTCTGTATAACGCCAATTTTTTTATTATCTAATCTCTTCAGCATTTCAAGAAGAAGAGTTGTTTTTCCTGAACCTAAAAATCCTGTAAGTAAATATAACTTAGTTTTCATAATCTCACCTCATACATTGATAATTATCGATATTTAAATTATACATTTTATATCGATATTCGTCAATATATAAAATTTCTTCCTCTTACATATACATTTAATACCTCTAAGCGTATTTCTATAGACGTTAAAAACTCTTTCGTTTATCATTAACTTAAAGATAAATAATCTTTATTGACTCAAAGATACATCTTTAATCTGATAATAGCTATTAACATCGAGGTGAATAAATTGAAAGTTACATTAAATCATATTGAAGAAGAAAAACAAGAAAATGCAATATTAAATTTACATAAATCTAATCAACACTCAGACGAAATTATCTCATACTTAGAAAAAGAAAATTTTAGAACAGAAAATATAGCCTGTACTGTAGACGGTAAACTTCACTATGTTCCTTTCTTTGAGATAATCTTTATCGAAAGTTCGTCAAATATACAGATTTTGCACACTCAAAATAATTCTTACAAATGCAGTAAAAGACTTTACGAACTTGAAAAAATACTTCCAACATATTTTTTAAGAATATCTAAGTCTAGTATTTTAAACTTGAGATGTGTTTCAGTATATAAACCTGCTGCAAGTGGGCTTATGAAAGCTGAACTAATAAACGGACAAGAAGTGTATATCTCTAGAAATTATGTAAAGAAATTAAAAGAAGTTTTGACTGGAGGGAAATAATATGACAAGTAGTATAAATTTAATAAAACAAAATTACAAAGAATACTTTAAAAATTCGATAATACAAGGATCATTTTTAGGATTTGCTATATTCTCAGTTTATATGGTGTCCGTTTTTTTAACACACAATGAAAACACTCTAGCTTCACAAAATCTAGCACCTATAATGTTGGCATCTTCTATATTAATAGGATTTTTTACTATATTATTTAGAGAATTAAATCAAGATTTAAGATCCACTTACCATGTATTAAATGGTATAACTGGAGTTTATTGGATTATGATGATATGTGTAGTGATATCTGCTGTATCAATTTTAATCCCATTTATATTTAAGATGTTTATAAATTCTGCTGTTTTAACAATCTTAGTTATGTGGTTTTTAGAGTTTTTATACCTAAAAAATATATCAAATAGCTTAAACTCATCAATTTCTGCTAAGAAAAACAAAACTCTATACATAGAAATGGATAAGAGAATTGAAACAATGGAAGAATTTTTCGAGGAATTAAATAAATACTGCTCTCAGTTTGAAAATTTTGAGTACATATCTATGGATTTACCAGCTTTAATAAGAATAGACGGTGTTCTATACGAAGCCGATATAGTAGAATACTACAGTGTTGTTGGAACTCCGATAACAGCAATATCAATAAAAACTGTATAATAAAAAAGTAAAGGGATAAGATTAATAGCTATTTTCTCGCTACTACTCTTATCCCTTATATTTTTATATAAAATTTAGCTCTATATTATAATCAAATTAATTATATTAATGATTTGTATAGTTCTTTTATCTCTTCTACTGATGTTTGTCTTGGATTTCCTGGACAGCAAGCATCTGCAAATGCACTTTCACTTAAGAAATCTAAGTCTTCTTCTTTAACTATATCTTTTAAATCTGCTGGTATTCCAACTCTTTCACTTAAACCTTTAACTGCATCAACAGCTGCTTTACGGTATTCTTCAGGGGTCATGTTTTCAGTACCTTCAACCCCCATAGCTTTTGCTATATCACGATATTTTTCTCCTGTGTATTCTGCATTGTATTCCATTACTGTTGGAAGTATTATCGCATTAGCTACACCATGAGGAGTATCGTATAAAGCACCTAGAGGGTGAGCCATTGAATGAACTATTCCTAATCCAACATTAGAAAATCCCATACCAGCTATATACTGACCTAATGCCATACCTTCACGACCAGCTTCTTCATTATTGCAAGCTGCTTCTAGTGAATTTGCTATTATTTCTATAGCTTTTATGTGGAACATATCACTCATTTCCCAAGCACCTGGAGTTATATATCCTTCTATTGCATGAGTTAAAGCATCCATACCAGTTGCTGCTGTAAGTCCTTTTGGCATACTAGACATCATATCAGGATCTACAAATGCTACTACTGGTATATCTTTAGGGTCTACACAAACCATTTTACGGTCTTTGTTTTCATCAGTTATTACATAGTTTATTGTTACTTCTGCTGCTGTACCTGCAGTAGTTGGAACTGCGAATATTGGAACAGCTTTGTTAGTAGTTCCTGCAACACCTTCTAATGATACAACATCTTCAAAATCAGGGTTTGCTATTATTATACCTACAGCTTTAGCAGTATCTATACTACTTCCTCCACCTATAGCTATTATGTAGTCAGCTCCACTATTTTTATACGCTTCAACACCAGCTTTAACATTAGCTATTGTAGGGTTTGCTTTTATATCTGAATAAACTTCATATGCTAAGTTAGCTTCATCTAATAAATCTATAACCTTTGTAGACACATTGAATTTTAATAAATCAGGGTCAGTACATACAAAAGCTTTTTTAAATCCTCTTGCTTTTGTTTCTGTTACGATTTCTTTTATTGCTCCTTTTCCATGATAAGAAGTTTCATTTAATACTATACGATTTGCCATTTTTCATATCTCCTTTTTATTGATAATTTACTTATATCTTGTAAATCTTTATTTACACATTTATCTTTGTCTATATTATAACAATATAAAACATCTAAAAGGAAGTTACAAAAATAACAATCTGTCACTAAATTAAATTTAATTCCTCAAATAGCAGTGATAATTTATATGGCATAGCAGCTATTAAATTATCTACAACTGTGCTAACTTCGGACTTACAGCCACCTAGCACCCATTCTGCTGTCATATACACAGATCCCTGGCAGTACATCTTTAATAAAAAGTCCATTTCGTCGCTTATTTTTTCGCCATTTTTAGATTCAATCATATTCTTATAAAAAGCATAAATTAACTCAAAATCATGTTCACGCATATTATTTTGATTATCCATCTTAAAAGCCTTGTTAAATAATACACGTTCCTCTTTTATATAATCTAACTTTCTATTTAATGCATCGTTCAAACTTACACCTTTTCCCATGTGCTTAAATGAATTTTCTAGTATTACATCTATTGACCAATTTATTAAGTCTTCTTTATCCCTAAAGTGACGATAAAATGTCTGCCTAGATACCCCTGTTTCATTACATATATCACTTACACTTATATCACTTATTTTTTTCTTTGTTAAACATCTCTTTAAACCGTCGGAAAGATCTTCTTTCACATATTTCACTAGATTCCACCTCTGCCTTTTATCTTTAATTTTATAATAGTATAATTCTATTCCTATTATAAACAATTACGGCAAGATTATAAATACTGATAATAGAATCCATGTTGTGTACAGTACCACATTAATTTTCCATGGCCTCTTCTCTGAATTCTAGTCTGAAGATTCCACTCTGGATATTGTTTGATTATCTCTATCTTATCTCCTTTTGCAAATGCGATAAATGATATATAGTGTTCCTTTGTCATTGGATGTTCACTAGAAATATACCAATCATTTTCAATCTGTTCTACATTTAATTTTTCCGTTTCATCAGCTTTTTTAGGCTCTAAAGCTTCTAATTTTTTACCACAACAAGAAATTTCTGCATTTCCTGTGCATATAGTTACATTCCCACAAATTGGGCAAACATAGTATTTTGAATTTTTCATATTACCTCCTATAAAGTCGTTTATTTCAATATTTCCTTTTAATATATTTTCAATATTAACACCTAATATTTTTGAAAGCTCTGTTAAAAAAGATATATCCGGACATCCAAGTCCTCTCTCCCATTTTGAAATAGTCTTGTCACTTATCATAAGTTTTTCAGCAAGTTCTTTTTGAGTCATACCTTTTTCTTTTCTACAATCTTTGATAACTTTTCCAATTTTTTCTGCATCCATATCTCTTCCTCCTACAAATATATTAATAGGAAAATAAACATAATTCAATAAACGCTCCGTAGAGTTTGAAAAACTCTTATTACTTTCTCTTCTAGCTATACAAATTTATTTATTTTTTTTGACTACTCTACTATAAATCCATCTGTGCTTATAGTTACAACCTGCCAAGGAAGGAATTTTCCACTATTTTTCATCGCTGTAACAGCTGCTCTTTCTATTCCTTTGCAACAAGGAACTTCCATCTTAACTATTTTTACACTTTTTATATCGTTGTTCTTTATTATCTCAGTAAGTTTTTCTGAATAATCCCCCTCATCTAACTTAGGACATCCTATTAATGTAACGTGCCCTTTTATAAAATCTTCGTGGAATTTTGCATAAGCATAAGCTGTACAATCAGCTGCTATAAGCAATTTTGCTCCATTGAAATACGGTGCATTTATTGGTGCTAATTTTATCTGTACTGGCCACTGAGATAAGCAACTAACTGCTTCTCTTAGCATCTCTTTTTTTACACCAAGCTCTATCTTATGTACGTTATTTTCTCTTTTTATTTCTCTACTCTGACTTCCAGGACATCCACAAGGTAATTTTTCTTTCTGTTTTTTCATCTCTTCCATTCTCTTTTTAACCGCTACCTCGTCGTATGCAGCCGCTTCTCTTTCTTCAAAACTTATCGCTCCCGTTGGGCAAACAGGTAGACAATCACCTAAACCATCACAATAATCATCTCTTAGAAGTTTAGCCTTTCCGTCAATCATTCCAATTGCGCCCTCATGGCATGCATCTGCACAAAGTCCACATCCATTACATTTTTCTTCGTTTATATTTATTATTCTTCTTATCATATTTATCCCTCCAAATTTTATATTATTTTAATATTTGTTTTTTAATTTACTTATTTCTTTTTATGGGTATATTATAATAGAATCAATTAAATAGTTATGTTGTTTTTACAACGCTTTATAAATATTTTATACTCTGAAAGGAATTAAATTATGAATACAATAACTAACTCTAATATAAATGCTATAAAAAACTCAATTATCTTCAAAGATATAGACGAAAAAGATATTCTTCCTATGCTTGGATGTCTTTCACCAACAAAGAAATCATATAAAAAAGGATCTTACATACTAAATCAAGGTGAATATATCGACTTTGTCTGTCTAATTATCTCTGGTTCTGTAAGAATAGAAAACATAGATATTTGGGGAAATAGAAAAATAATGTCTGAACTAACTAAAAGCGATATATTTGCTGAAAGTTACGCTTGTGTTACCAACGAACCTCTTATGGTAGACGCTATAGCATCATCAGATTGTGAAATTCTAACTATGAATATGAATAAAGTTATGACTACATGTCCATCATCTTGCAACTTCCATAATAAATTAATAAAAAATATGCTTTCTGTTTTTGCAATGAAAAATATCGCATTCACTAGAAAAATAGAGCATATCACTCAAAAGAATACTAGAGAAAAAGTACTCTCTTATCTAAATTACATGTCCTCAAAGTTTGGATCTAATTCTTTTGAAATTCCATTTAATCGTCAGCAACTTGCAGACTACTTATCTGTAGAAAGAAGTGCACTATCATCAGAATTATCTAAAATGCAAGCAGATGGATTAATATCGTATAAGAAAAATAAATTTACTTTGCATATAAAAAGAGAGCAGTAAAATTCTGCTCCCTTTTTATATCTATTTTATTAATTTTTCTATATCTTCTTCAACTGTTCCTATTCCTGCAATTCCAAAGTTTTCAACCAAGAACTTAGCAGTATTTTCTGATAAGAATGCTGGTAATGTTGGTCCTAAGTGTATATTTTTTACTCCAAGATATAGTAATGAAAGTAATACTATTACAGCCTTTTGTTCATACCAAGCTATATTATAAACTATTGGAAGTTCATTTATATCATCTAAACCAAATACTTCCTGTAGTTTCATAGCTATAACTGCTAAAGAATATGAATCGTTGCACTGACCTGCATCTAGCACTCTAGGTATTCCACCGATATCTCCTAAATTTAATTTATTGTATCTATACTTAGCACATCCAGCAGTTAAAATCACAGTATCTTCAGGTAGAGATTTTGCGAATTCTGTGTAATAGCTTCTTCCTTTCTGTCTTCCGTCACATCCTGCCATAACAACGAACTTTTTAATTGCTCCTGATTTGACAGCATCTACAATCTTATCTGCAAGTGCAATTACCTGATTATGTGCAAAACCACCAACTATTTCCCCAGTTTCTATTTCTTTTGGAGAATTACATCTTTTAGCATGTTCTATGATTTCGCTAAAATCTTTTTCTTCTCCGTATCCACCTTCTATATGTTTACATCCTTCAAAACCTACTGCACCAGTTGTATATACTCTATCCTTATAACTTTCACTCGGCGGTACTAAACAATTTGTTGTAAGAAGTATTGGACCGTTGAATGATTCAAACTCTTCTTTCTGTTTCCACCAGGCATTTCCATAATTTCCAACAAAGTGATCGTACTTTTTAAACTTTGGATAATAATTTGCTGGCAACATTTCTGAATGAGTATAAACATCTACTCCTGTTCCTTCAGTCTGTTTTAAAAGCTGCTCCATATCTTTTAAATCATGTCCAGATACTAATATCGCTGGATTATTTCTAACACCTATATTAACCTTTGTTATCTCAGGATTTCCGTAAGATGTAGTATTGGCATTGTCTAGAAGTGCCATTGAATCTACTCCAAACTTACCTGTTTCCATAGTTAAATCTATTAAATCCTGTAAAGTTAAGTTATCATCTGTTGTAGCTGTAAGTGCCTTCTGTAGAAATGCGTCTATTTCACTATTTTCAAAACCTAAAACACCTGCATGTTTTAAATACGCAGCCATACCTTTTAATCCGTATATTATAAGCTCTCTAAGGCTTCTAATATCTTCGTTTTCCGTATCTAAAACTCCGACATTCTCTGATTTTTCTCTTAGCTCAGCCTCATCTTTTGAATAATAAACTGCATACTCTGAAAGTACACTTCTATCGTCTAATTTAGATATAAGTTCTTCTTTTATATCCATAATAGATTTAACCTTATTTAATATAACTTTGTCGTCAAAGTTTGCATTTGTTATCGTTGTAAATAACGCATCCCTTATAATTCTATTTACCTCTACATCAACTTCCTTATTTTCTTTTCTAAGATTTGTAGTAACCTCAGAAATTCCCTTTGTTGTATATATAAGTAAATCTTGAAGATTTGCAGTAGCTGCCTTCTTTCCACAAACTCCATTTATAGTACATCCTGAACATCCAGCAGTTTCTTGACACTGGAAGCAAAACATTTTATTCATAATCTATTCCTCCTCTGTATTGAATGTACTCTTATCTTACATCAATAAGGAAGTTAGTTATGTTGTTTTTACAACATTTTTGATTTTTATTATTTAATAATTCAATTTTGTAAGTACTGAAAATCCATAATCGTATTCTAAAACAGTAATTTTAGCGTTTTCTATTTTAAAGTTCCAATGATTTTCCAACTTCCCACAAAGCATATAAGAAAGTATATTTCTTATACTTCCACCATGTGCACAAATTATAGCTGTGCTATCGTCTTCCATATCTTCTAAAATATACTCTATAGCTCTTTTATTCTTTTCATATGCTTCAATTGCATTTTCTCCATTTGGATATCTATAATCAAAGCCTTCAGTACAAAGCTTATCGTACTCTTTTGGATACTCATTTTTTATCCATTCAAAAGTTTTTCCTTCAAAATCACCAAAATCTATTTCTCCAAGATCTTTAATTTTTATAATCTCTAAATTCTCTATATCGGCTATATCTTTAACTGTTTCTTCTGTTCTCTTGGAATTTGAAACATATACTTTTGAAAATTTCCAATTACCTTCTTGTTTTAATTTTTCTATTTTATTTTTTAGGTAATCTATTTCTAACTTACCTTTTTCACTTATATCTGTTTCCATGCTTCCACAAAGTAGTCCATTCTCGTTGGCTACAGTAGATGCGTGCCTAATAAAAACCAATCTCTTCATAGCTCACCTTTCATAACAACCCATCATTTTCATTTATTTTATTATAATAATACATTTAGCCAAATTTACAATAGTACTAATTTTCTAGATATAATAATAAAAAAGCAAGTATAATAACTACTAGTTTACAACACTTGGAAACGCCAACCACTTTGTGGTTATAACTAGGCGTCGGAACTGTGACGCAAACAGTAGTTATTATCTTGCTTTTACTTATCAATTTATATTTAGAAAAGAAGTACTGCTGTAAAATACACAACTAGTATAAATACAACTTCTGCTACTTCTATTCCACATCCTAGTACATCGCCAGTTATTCCACCTATCTTCTTATTAGAACTTCTCTTAATTAGAAGCATTGCAATAGCTGCAACAACTATGCCTATACATATACATCCCATAGGTGCATACATACCAGCAACACTCATTCCATTTATTATGTATAAAAATCCCGCTGATAAGATTAAAGTGTATACTAAACCAACTATAATCATTGGCATTGTAGCCTTTCCAATAAATACATTTCCCATTCCGTTTTCTCTAGGGCTTTCAGTCTTTCTAGCAAGTAGAATGACAACTAATCTTGAAACCATTGGCATTATCGCTATCATATAAGACATTCCCCGGTTTAAGAATGTAACGATAACACCTATTTTTATAAGTATCGTAAACATAATTACAAGTAGAGAATTTGTTCCAAGTCTAGAATCTTTCATTATTTCTAACATTCTATCCTTATCTCTATTGCTGAAAAATGCATCTGCTGTATCTCCTAGTCCATCTAAATGTAGTGCTCCTGTTAGGAATACCTCTGTAAATACAGCTATTATAGCTATTACAAGGGCATCACTTGGAAACATTATTCCAACTAGAAGACTTACAAGATAAGTTATTATCCCTATTATAAATCCAACTAGTGGAAAATAATACATACCTTTGTGGAATTCTTCGTCGAATTCTCCACCAGTTTTTACTGGTATTCTGGTCAAGAACCCTAAAGTTCCTAAAAATCTTTTCATATCTATCCCAACCTTTCAAATTTCTTTTGTGAATAAGTCTATCATCTCAACCTTTACTTTATCTTAACAGGGATTCCGCTAATTACTAAATATGCCTCATCACTATTTGATGCTACATATTGGTTAATCTTTCCAGCTGTGTTTGCATATATTCTGCTAAGCTTATTAGCTGGCACTACACCCATTCCAATTTCATTAGTTACAAATACAAAGTATAGGTCTGTATTTCGTATTTCTTCAATTAGCTTTTCAAACTGGTTGAATATATACTCATCCATCTTTTCTAACTCTTCATTTGAAAAATCTTGTGGATTCATATCATATTTGAACATTAAATTATTTACCATAAGCGTTATGCAATCAAGCATAACTGTATCACATTCTTTTGATACATTCTCTATTACCTTAAATACATCCTCGTAAATTTCGTATGTTGTCCAATTAGATGGTCTTCTCTCTTTATGCAGTCTTACCTTTTCTTTCATCTCATCGTCAAATGGAATTGATGTAGCTATATATCCAGTTCTATTATTTTTTTCTAAACATAAAGATTCTGCAAAAGCACTTTTGCCAGATTTTGCTCCACCTGTTACAAAAACTATATTACTCATCTAAATTTTCATCCCTACTTCCTCAAAAGTAGCCATATTGTTATATGCGTATACAGATGCATCTATAACATTGAAAGCTAATGCTGCTCCACTTCCTTCACCTAATCTCATATTCATATTTAATATAGGACTAAGTTTTAAAAGTTCAAGTGCTGCATCACTTCCTGGTTCATCTGATTTATGAGAAGCTATTAGATAATCTCTAGTTCCTGGGTTTATTTTATACGCTATAAGTGCAGCTGCGTAAGATATATACCCATCTATAACTACTGGTATTCTATTTGCAGCACATCCCATTATAACTCCAGTCATAGCCCCTATTTCAAATCCACCTATTTTTTCAAGCACTTCTATACCATCTGTAGGGTTAGGGTTATTAAGCTCTATAGCCTTTCCTATAACCTGTGCTTTATGTTTTATTTTATCAGCAGATAAACCTGATCCACTTCCTGTTATTTCTTCTGGAAGTTTTCCTGTCATTACAGAAATTATAGCTGTACTTGGAGTAGTATTTGCTATTCCCATCTCTCCAATTCCAATTATTCTATAATCTTTAACTATACACTCCTCAGCTATTTCTATACCTATTTCTATAGACTCTACAGCTTCTTCTCTAGTCATGGCTGGTCCTTTTGCCATATTAGATGTTCCTTTTCTAATCTTTCTATCTATTACCCCTTCAAGTGGCTCATCACAATTAATTCCAACATCTACAGCAACCATATCAGCTCCTGCATATCTAGAAAGCGCACCTACTCCGCATAGTCCTTTTGCAAAGTTAGGGAACTGTATCTTTGTAATTTCCTGTGAATTAGGCGCAACACCCTCTTCATATACACCGTGGTCTGCACCAAAAGCTATTATTGCTTTTTTAGGTATATCAAATTTTTCTGTTTCATATATACCTGCCATCTGTACACAAATGTCCTCAACCCTTCCTAGACTTCCTTTTGGATGAATAAGATTATTCCATCTATCCTGGGCTGCATCCATACTCCTCTTATTAAGAGGATAAATATTCCTTGAAATACTGCTCAGTAAATTCATTTTCTCCACCTCTAAAATAATTATTCTATATATTTTTATTAATAATATATCTTTATTGATATATACTTATTATACCCAATAAATCAAAGAACTGCCACGCATTAATATGCCGACAGTTCTTTTTTTATTTAGTAGCTATATACTTTTTTAAAAGCTCTAGTAACTCTTTCCTATCTACCTCAGAGCTATTTTTATTTTGTTTCTTTTTATAATCCTCGAAATACACAATCTTATTCTCAGACTCTTTCATAAGATCACTTCCCATTTCAACTTAGATTAATAATGTGGGATACTTTCTCATTATTTTTTCAGAATAAATCATTCTGCATCACATTTTATCCCTCTATAGTTGATATTCTATATATTTAAGAAATAACCTTCTATTTTCTCAATCATTTTAAAATTTATTTTTTATAATGATTTTTTTATTTTCCATTTTCTATGTAGTCAATAGCTCTCTGAAGCTGTTTTTCTGTATCTTTTTCTTCTATTGTAGGTTTTATGCCTTTTTTATGTATAGTTTTTCCGTCTGGAGTAAAGTACTGCTCAGTAGTTAATTTATATCCTGAACCATCTTTTAAACTTATAACAGACTGTACTATACCTTTTCCAAATGTTTTTGTTCCTACAGATATACCTGCTTTATTTCCTAATATTGCACCGGTTAAAATTTCTGCTGATGATGCAGTATTTTCATTAGTCAATAATACGATTGGTAATCCTAATTTTTTAGCATCAGATTTCTGAGTTTCTTTATTTCCATTTCTATCCTCAGTATATACTATAGTTCCTTCACCTATTAGAGTATCAGCAACTTCACAGCATTTATCAACTAATCCACCACCATTATCTCTTAAATCGATAATTAATGCTTTCATATGCTGCTTTTTAAGTTTATTTAATTCTTTATTGAAGTCTTCTGGAGTTTTTTCTACAAATGTAGATAATTCTATGTATCCTATTTTATTTTCAAGCATTTTTCCACTTACGCTTGGTTCAGAAACTTCTGCTCTTTTTATCTTAAATGTTTTTATCTTTCCATCTCTCTTAACAGATACATTCACATAGGTGTCCTTTTCACCCTTCATTATAGACACAGCTTTGTCTACAGTATCGTAAGTTACATTAAGGTTATCTACTTTATAAAGTATATCTCCTGCTCTTATTCCAGCTTTGTATGCAGGACCTGTTTCCCAAGCTTTAGCTATTGTTACAACTCCATTTTCTGGGTTAGATAGTATAGTTACACCTATACCTACAAAACTTCCTGTAGAAGAATCCATAACACTTTGCATTTCTTCTTCTGTAAAGTATCCAGAATAAAGATCGCCAGTTCCCATAAATAAACCTTTCATAGCTCCATCTATAAGGTCTTGCTCCTTAACATCCTTGTAGTATGTTTTCTTTATCATCTCTTCCATAGCTATAAGTTTATTAAACTTTTGATATTTGTTATAATCACTCTTTGGAATTACAGCTACTAGCCCTAATCCAACTTCCCCAACAAGTGTAGCTGCTACTGTAATAATAACAGTTAAAATTACAGTTATTATAGTCTTTTTATTAAATTTAGACTTCACCCTTAACATCCCTTTCAAATAAATTTTTAAATAATTTCTACGTGTGTATAATACTATTTTTTAACCAACTATACCCTATTATTGACAATATCGATTTTGTTATCTATATTATTTTTTGAATAGATTTTTTATTAAATAGTCAATATACAATAAATTAATTTTACCATATATTATAGAATTTTTTATGAAATATTTTTATTTTAGAAAGGATGTGAATATTATTTCTTCTTTAGATTTAATTAATTCAATCAAATCTTCAAATACAAAGAATTCTTTAAGAAAATCTGTACTTTCTTTTAGGAGCTCTCTTGATAAAAATGACGTACTTTCAATGTCTGCTGATATTTTTAGACAATTTTTATCTATTGAAAAAATACAAACTTCTTCAAAATTTATGCTATATGTAGATTTTAGAAATGAAGTCGCAACAAGAGAGATTATTTCGGCTCTTTTAGATTTAGACAAGGAAGTATATCTTCCTGTTACTTTAAAGGAAGAAAAGAAACTTATCCCTAAAAGGATTTTTTCGTTGGATGATTTAGTTCCTGGAGCTTATGGGATTTTAGAACCAAATGTGGATGCTCCGATAATTGTTCCTTCTCTTTTAGATGTTGTAGTAGTTCCTGGTTCTGTCTTTGACAAGAATGGATATAGGACCGGATATGGTGGAGGATATTATGATAGATTTTTAGAGAGTACAGATGCAATAAGAGTTGGAGTATGTTTTGATTTTCAACTTGTAGATGATGTATTTTCTGAGAATCACGATAAAAGAATGGATTTTATAATAACTGAAAAAAGTATACTTTCTTTTGAATAAAAAAATAGGAGCATAGCTCCTATCCTTCTACTTCGCAATATATTAATATT